>JAHFDP010000042.1:11981-37975 GCA_023248955.1 Deltaproteobacteria bacterium | reverse complement strand
AGCGCGATCCCTTCGCGATCAATCATCGCCTGCGCTTCGGCTCGCCGTGCGATCTGCGTCGCAGCGCTGGCCTGCGCAGCGTGCGGCGTGGCGGCCACATCCGAAAAACCCGCGGCAACCAGTGCCCGCGCTAGCGTCAGCGTCTCGGCCGCCTCGACGGGACCATCATCGAGCGCCCAAAGAAGGTGGTTGTGAAGATCGACGAAGCTCATGTCTTTGTCTTTATCCCAGTCCGCTTCTTAGTCCCAGTCGGGGTCTCAGCCTCAGTTTCAGATTCAGTCTCCGCCCCATTCTCCCCGGCCACTCGGTACGCTTCGCCAAACCACCGCCCCAAATCGACCAACTTGCAACGCTCGGAGCAGAACGGAAAGAATCGATTCTTCTCTCGCGGGCCCGATACCGTTCGACAAGAGGGACATCGCATCACGACGTTTTAAGCAATCCCAACCGGAATCGGAACAAGGCCAGCAGCCCGCACATGCACCGCCGCTTCCTCGCGCGCCTCTTCGCCAAAACAAAAGACAACGCCACAATCCCCACCGCCCGCGCCGGAGGACTTGGCCGCGCAACCCGCCAACCGAGCAGCCCGGCGAAGCGCGGTCAGCGCAGCCGTTTCGATCGCAGTACCCGCACCAACACCAAGTTGTCGAGCGGCGTCCCCGCCAGTCTCGACCGCCGCCAAAATATTTTCACGATCACCAGCGATCAATGCGCGCGCCAGTTTCTCCTCGGCGGAAGCGAGGTCTTCCAAGCGACAGGCATGACCGTGCGGATCGCGCTGTGCATAGGCGGCAACCGCATCGATGAGCGCCGACGTTGACGCAGGCATCCCCGTCCAGCCCAAAAGAATCCGCAGATCCGCTGGCAGCGAAAGCCGCGTGACCAGCGGTCCGCCGGCATCATTTGTCACGCGCAAGAGCCCGCCGAGCGCGCACGCCGCAACGTCCACACCCGAACCGCGTCCCCCTTGCAAACGGCGATGCGTGGCGGCCAAGTCGCGCACAATGTCGGGGCGATCGATCGTCCCGCCCGCCGAGCGAAATCCCGCCACCAACATCGCGGCACTCCCGCCCAGCCCGAGTTTGCGGCCGTCCATGATCACTTGGGAAGCAAATGTGATCACCGCGTTCTCGAGCGTCGCACCGTGCGAAACCGCGCATTCAAAACCAGCAGCCGCAAAAACCAGTTCCGCCGGCGGTGTTGTTTTCCAAATCGCGCGACCTGATTCGATGTGGACAGAAACGTGTACACTTTCGAATCGGAGCAGCGCCGCGCCATCGAGATCCGCGTCGCGGATCTCCACAGCAACCCCACGATCGATGGCCGCCACCAGCGCATACCCGCCCGACCGCATCACGGCGTACTCGCCCGCCAAGATGACCTTTCCGGGAACGTGCAGCGAGGTCACGCCAGCACTTCCGCAGCTCCAGCCGGCGCGCAGCAAATCGTTCGCACCACGCCAGGTGTTGCCGACAGTTGCCGTTCCACGCGTTCCGCATCCGCCGCCGCGCACAAGGCAACCAGATGCGGCCCCGCATCGACCGTCGCATAGACCGGCGTGCCTTGGGCCCGGAGCCCCTGAATCGCACGCCAGGCCGCGAGCGTGGCCGGTTCAAAAAAAATCGCCGGTGGGCGCGCGGTGTTCGCGAGCGCGTGCATTTTGAGGCAACTGTGCTCGGCAATTTCACCCAGCGCTCGCAGATCGCGCGCCAGCACGGCCGACCGCGCACCCTCGAGATCGCGCGGCGAGGATTGTCGCCATCCGTCGTAGTAAGGGCTCGTCTCCACGCTCCGCGCCATGGCATCGCGCGAGCTGATTTCTTTGCGGCCCATCATCGTTAGCGCAACAATGAGCCTAACGTCCCAATGGGAGGGCGGTGCAATCTGCACCGCAAGGCTGTCGCCGCCGTCGTCCTGTTCACCGCGTCGCCACTCGGCCCAGCCGCCGGGAATGCTACGCGCCGCGGAGCCGCTCCCAAGGCGGGCCAGCGCGGATCGATCGACCGATGCGGGAACGCCGTACGCCTCCGCCGCGGCCAGTGCCAACGCGGCAAATCCAGACGCACTCGAAGCCAATCCCGCGGCGGTCGGGAAGCTGTTCTGCGAAACGATGCACGCGCGTGCACGATCGTTTCCAAACGCGGCGTCGAGAAACGCGGAAGTCCGCGCACGCTCCCTTTCGGTCGCCGCGACACCGTCGATGGTGAGCTCGTCGCGATCGGCCGATCTTGACAAAAGATCGAGTGACGTCTCGGTTGACAAAAAATCAAGTGCCACCGAAAGCGATCCGTTGTGCGGAAGAACCAGCCGCGCATCGCGTTTGCCCCAGTACTTGACGAAGGCGATGTTAGCGAAGGCCCGCGCCTTCACGGTCACGGCGTGATCACCTGCGAAAAACAGCGCACGCCCTGATCGCGCATCGCCCGCACCAGCGCCAGCGGATCCTCGCACACGGCAATGACCGCGCCGCCACCACCCGCGCCGGTGAGCTTGGCACCGAGCGCACCGGCCGCGCGCAACTTCGCGCACAGGGCATCGAGCGCCGGCGTGGAGACACCGAGCGCGGCCAGGTGCGCGTGCGCCTCGTCGAATAGGATCCCGAGGCCACGCCGATCAGCGCGCTCCAGAAGCTGCGCGCCCTGCGCAGCGAGGGTCCCTAGTTGCGCCAGCACGCCTTCCACCTGGCCCGGAGCGCGGGCGCGACGTTCCGCCAACGCCGCAACGGCCTGCGCGGTAGAGCGCTGTTCGTCGGTCAGCGCGATCACCAGCCACACCGGTTCCAAGAGGGTGAGCGGCGCGATCTCCGGCGACGATCCGCGACGAAACAGAAGCGGCCGCGCCCAGACTGCCGCAGCAACGTCGACGCCGGACGGACGACCATGCAACGCCTCCTCGAGCGCCATGGCCGCCGACCAGAGCGCGAAGTGGTCGACCACGCGCTCTTGGGCATCCGCAACTGCACGCGCAACGGAAACGCCCAGAGCCGCGGAGCTTCCGAGTCCTGCAGCGACGGGCAAATCACCGGAAACTTCGACTGCGAGCTCACCGGCACCCAGATGCGCAGCCAGCGCGCGAACACCCGCAATGGCCGCCTCGTGTTGCGCGCCCAGGAGCGGCGCATTGATCGTCGTGGCGGCGCCGCCGAGGCGGACGCGCGCGCGCAGACCGAGATCGAGCGGTGCCACCACGGCGGGATGGCCGTAAACGACGGCGTGCTCGCCGAAGAGAATCACTTTGCCGGGCGCAGCGCCCTCGCCGACGGCGATCATGCGAGCCCCTCGATCCACTCCCTCAACGCTCCGGTGATCACCGGTTTCGAAGCTTGCAAGGCAGCGATATCGCGCGATCCGGTCAGCAGCATCGCGGTCCGCAATGCGTCCAACGTGCTGCGAACCAGCGTCTCTGCTGCCACGATTCCGCCGTTCTGATGCGCGCGCAGAAACGGCAACGCCATGCCAGCCGCGCGCGCGCCGAGTGCGATGACCTTCGCAACGTCGAGTCCGTTCCGAACGCCGCCGGAACCAATCACCGCGAGACCGCCACCTCCGATACCCGCTACGCACGCCGCAGTCGGCGTTCCCCACGCCGAGAACAGCTCGCCCAGCGCGCGCGCTTCGCCCTCGGTGCGCAGCGTCTCCACGCGCGTCCAACTCGTGCCTCCCGCACCCGAAACATCGATGGTGCGAACGCCCAAATCAAAGAGTCGTCGCGCCGTTCGCGGCGAAATTCCGGCGCCCGTTTCTTTGACCACCAGCCGCTCGCCGAGCCGCGCCGCGAGGTTGGCAATGGCTGCTTCGCCGCCGCGAAAATCGCGATCGCCGCCGGGCTGAATCAACTCTTGCGCCGGATTCAAGTGCACGCACAACGCATCCGCGCCGATGGAATCCATGAGCGCTTCGACACCGTCGGTCCCAAGTTTCGCCGCCTGCGTGACACCGATGTTGCCCAACACCAGCGCGGTTTTGGCGATCACGCGAAGCTGAAACGACGCCGCGCGCGCCGCACCCTCCGACGAAATGCGCTGACTTCCGACGCCGAACGCGAGCCCATGTTTTTCGGCCAACGAGACGAGATCGCGATTGATGGCATCGGCGCGCTCCGTGCCGCCGGTCATGCCCGTAATGACGATCGGGGCGCGCAAAATCGTGCCGCACAGACGGGTCGAAAGATCGATCTCCTCGAGCGCCAATTCGGGCAGCGATCGGTGGACGAGGTGCACGCATTCGAGCAGCGTCGATTGCGCGCGTGGCTCGACGTCCTCGTTCACGCAGAGATCGAGGTGCTCGTCCTTACGTTTTTCGATCGCGCGCTTCGTCGCCACGGTGGCGTATGTATACCGTTTCTCCCGCTCCGGATGATGACCCCATGCCATATATTCACTATCTAACGCCGGTTCTGCCGCAGCATCTTCCCGACCGGGCGGCCGTGGTTCGGCTCACGGGTGCGCTCTTCAGCGAACGATTTTTCGTCCCCTCGGCAGGCGATCGCGAGCACGAGCCGGTGGTCGATCAGCTCGAGATGCCGCATCTGTTGCCCGCACCAATGCCCGCGACGATGGCCGAGCTGCTCGGTGCTCCCGGCGGCGCGCGTGCGTTTCAGGCCATCGACTTCGCGCGCTTCGAGCATGCCGCGCTCAAAGAGACGCCGCGCGATCCGCTGGGCATCGAAGATTGGCACGACCGTCCCGGTTATTTCGGCGCTTACGAAATCGCGCTGGTCCGCCACACGCATGAAGCACCGCACGTGATCGAATTGAATCCCAACGCGGGTGATCGTTTCGCCTGTGCGAGCTGCGGCGTGGAGACGGCGACGACCGAGGGCGACGCCGAGGGCCCGACCTTTCCGCTGGGCGCGCGCTGCGGTTGCGGGAAACGGCTCATCGCCGACAATCTCACGCAGGATGCCATCGACCGCAGCGGATTTCAGGCGCGGCGCGTGACGCCGATCCTGTGGAGATTCGCGCTGGTGGTGACGGTGGAAGATCTCCCGCCGGAGGGCCTGGAGCCTACGCTGGACGAGAATCTCATCGCGGCAGTGGAAGCGGCCCTTGGCGTGAAGATGATGGAACGGGGGCAGTGGAACCCGTGACAAGCGCTACCCAATCGGTGGACACTGCACCGGCGCGGTTTCCACCACGTTGTTGTCCTTCCGGCACTCGCTGACGGTGCTCTTCCCGGTGCCGTCGTCGTCCGCTACCACCTTCACTTTTACGGCACTAAACTTCGGCGGATCGTGCCAGGTCACCGTCACGTTTTCGCTCGCGCCCGGATTGATCGATGCCGTCGTCGGCACCACGCCGAGCAGCCGATCGCCGCCCGTTTCTCGAGTGTAAAACGCCACGCGCACGCCCGGCCGCGTTCGCAGTGCACCAAGGTTGTGTACCTCCGCGGTCACCGTGGCGATGCCATTGGCCGCGCAGGTTGAAAGGTCGACGCGCACGTTTATCAGCGTCAAATCGGGTGCGTCGAACAAACCTTTATTTTGAATATTTTGCCGAAACGAGTTGTAGCCACCGAGCGCGAAACTCGGCGTCTCTGTGGCGGGCACCGTGGCGTCGTCGTTGATGTTGGTGATGTGGTAGCCGTGCTCGTTCCAGACCGCGCGCGTGTTGACCCAAAGGTCCGACGGCGATGCCAACGCCTGCAAGCCGCGCCAGCCCAGCTTGAAGTGGTTTCCGAATGGGCAATCGATGTTGCAGACGTCGTTCATCGGCGCCACGATTCGCGCGCGACCGACGTGGCCGACATCCGCGATGATCGGCATCTCGTAGGCCGTGCAACTGGTGTTGGGCTGCTTGAAGAGCTCGAGCCCCGTCGGGCCGTCGAAGACGTGCAAGTAGCATTCGTCGGCGTAGATGACCTGCGCGGTGCCCGCGCCGAGAAAATCGAACACCGACGATCCGGTGGCGCTCGAGGAGACGTCCTGCGACGCCGCGCTCCAGAGAATCTGTCCGCCGAGCGGTCCCTTCGAGCCCGGTTTGAAGACGGTGTAGTGCGACGATCCAGCCACGCCGATTTCGGGATGGCCGTCGCCGTCGAAGTCCGCGATGGTGGGCGGGCCGCCGTCACCGCCGCCGGGGAGCGCCACCGGATCCATCAGCACGCCGCCGGTCCAATCTTGGATGCGCACCGTGCCGTGTGACACCACCACGATCTGCGGTTGCGGATGCGCGGCGTCGTCGGGCGGAAATCCGGGATAGCCGTTGAAGCGCGCCACCGCCACGAAGCCGTCGCCCAGCGGCGAGCCGTTGGGCATCTGCACGCGGTTCCACATCGGCGTGCAGCTCACCACCCCGCTTGTTTTGGTCACCTTCCACGCTTGAATGCCGGTGACCACTTCGGGATGACCATCGCCGTCGATGTCCGCTACCGTCGAGAGCGGGCCTTCGCCGTTGTCGCCGTTGGCGTAGTCGAGGCCCGGGCAGAGTGTGTGGCCGTCGAGTCCCGAGAGCACCGCGCTGCCGACGACGACTTCCGCTCCGTCGGCGGGATCGTCGTCGAGCTCGGCGATGGTGGGGCCGCCCCAGAAAACCTGCGGTGTGGTGTTGCGCCAGAGGAACGCGCCGGTGTGATCGAAGGCAATCACCCCTCCCCGTTTTTTTCCGCTCGCATCGTAGGCGCCGGTAACAAATTCGGGGTAGCCGTCACCGTTCAAATCTCCGGCCGCGATGGAGCTAACGCCATTGGTCCGGTAGGCCGCGTCGATTTGACTCCAGAGCGTCTGCCCGGTGTCGCCGCGAACGGCGCGTAAAATTCCCTGCTCCTCCTCGGAGCCGCCGTTGACGAAGGTATTGAATACCACGCCCATCGGCTCATCCGGTTTTTGGAATTTTCCGTCGAGCGGGACCACCACCGGCGTGCTCATCACCTCCGAAAATTCGGCCAGCGGAATGGATTGCAGCAAGCGACCGTCGGCCTCTTCGTAAGGCCACCACCAGGCGCGCTCGGGGGCTTCGAACTGGTGCGGGTCGGGTTTGAAGACGCAAGCCTGGCAGGAGGCGTCGCTGCAGCCAGGCACGGATTGGCACGTGCCGCTCATGCAGATCTGTCCGGGGCTGCAACAAAACGCGCCGCAGGAAAGTTCGCCGAAAGCGCACGCGGCCGTGGGATCGCCCGCTTTGTGCACGCAGCCTGCGCACGATGCCGTGGCTAGAAAAATCGCTCCGAAGATTGCCCGTCCGCCCATCGCATTGAGAAGGTGCGAAGCGCTCGTCAGGTTGGCAACCGTCCAGACACGAATGCTCCAGTTGGAGTGCCGACGCACCATGTTCTTGTTGGCGATCGGACAACCCCGCAGCCGCGCTGCTTTGCCGAAAACAATGGCACGGAATCTGCTTGACGCAGCGCAATCGGTCAATTGACCGATGCCATTTACAACTCACCTTGGAGCTCAAAATGAAGCAAACGTTCTTTGCGACCGCCGCCGCTCTCGCCCTCTTCTGCGCTCCACAAGCCGCTCACGCGACCGTTCTCGCGAAGGCAACGAAGGCACTTCTCCGTACACAGATGCGACAAGACGCCAAGCGGGCGGGAGCGATTCAAACGGGTCAGTCGATGCGCGTGGCCTTCGGCAAGGGGCGCTCGGAAGGCTTCGACGCTACCGCGACCGTTTACGCCAAATCCAATGGCATTCAGCGCCAATATTTCGGCAAGGTCACGCCGGTGATGGATGCCCACTTTGCGATCGTGCGGGTTCAACCACGCGGCGCGGAAGTCAAAGCGGTTCGCCAGGGTGAGTGGAATCCAGTTTACACGATTCAGTAATTGGTCTCGAAATCTCAGCGCCAGACCACTCGCAGGGTTCGGCGCCTTTCCTGGCACGGCAGTTGCTCAGTCGCTCGTCCATCGGTCAAGTGACCGATCGTCCGTTAACCCTTCCGCTGGAGCCTTAGAATGAACCGGATCACGTCCTCGATCGCCCTCGCACTCGCCATCCTCGCCACCAGCACCAGCGCTCACGCCATCGGCCTTCGCACGCCGCAAAAGGCGCTCGTTCGTACGCAGATTCGCGCGGACGCCAAGGCCAAGGGCGCGCTCACTGGTAAGGACTCGATGCGCGTAATATTCAGCCAAGGCCGTGAGTCGGGCTACGTGGCCGTCGCAACGACCTACACGCCGGCGGACCCCAGCGCGCCTATGCCCTACCTGCGCGGCCCCCAGCCGATGATGACCGCGCAATTTGTTGTCAAGACCACTCTGCACGGTGACGGCCTCAAGGTTCGCCGCCAGGGTCCTTGGCAGCAGATTTATACGATGAAAAAGGCTCAGTAACCTCGTTCGATACCTGCGCCGGGTCTCCTTCACGAGGCCCGGCGCTTTTTCTTTACGGAAATCGCAGCATCACCAAGCCGCCGTCGATTGGTGCGTAGAGCGCCGCGGGCTTCACCATCCGGTCGAGATGTAGCCGGCCGATCGCCTCGCCCGGTAATCCGTCCGCCCGCGTGATCCGCCGCCCTTTGGCATCGCCGGGCTTCCACACCAAGAGCCCGCTTCCCGGAAAACCGAGCACCAGCCGCCCGTCGGACAGCGCGACTAATTCTAATATATTATAATCAACAGCTCCAAGCGCGATCGGATCAAACGCCGTGAAGTGCTTGCCGTCCCACGCCGCTAGCCCGTAGGTCGGGCCACGCCACCCTTCCACTTCGCCCGAGGCAAACCAGACCGTTCCATCAGGCGTCACGGCAACCGCGCGCAGATTGACCGGATCGCCCTCGCGCGGCGGACGAAACACGGGCGGATTTTGCTCGATCGGATCGCCGAAGGCCGGCACGAACGGGTTGTAAGGCGCCCAGCTGTTGCGCCAATCCTGCAGCACCGAAGTCCAGCGAATGGCGCCGGCCGACGTCAGCCCGGCCATCCAGAGCCGTCCATCGTCGGCCAGCGTTAGCCCGAACCAGTCGCCAAACACGATGCGTCGGGTCGGATCGCACGGCCCGCCGTCGCAGGCCACCGGATGAACGTGGTCGACGTACCATTCGCGTTCCACACCGATGGGAAAAGACTTCTCCGACGACGTTTGCGGCTCGCGCCAGTGCCCCGGCTGAATGCGCGTTACACCGTGGTTGCTGCCGACGTAGAGCTCGCCCGGATGCTGAAAGTGGTCGTAGACCATCGAGGTGATGGTGCGCGTTTCGTAGTAAAAGCCGTCATTGGAATTGCGCAGATCGTAACGGTGCGCGGTGATGGTGCCATCGGTGGCGAGAATGACCTGGTCCATTTTTCCCAAATGCGCGGCCGGATCATTGGCGGTGTGCGCGAACTGCGCATGGCTGCCCGCTGGATCGGATGTGTCGTGCGCGTAGTAGCCGACGAAGGCCTCGTTCCGGCCGCCGCCTTCCACCAGCGTGAAGTCCGGCGGGTCGGTGTAGCCCGGTCCAACGTGAAGACCGTCCGCGGCCGTGAAACGCAAGAACTGCGACGCGCCCGGCCGCAAGACGTAAAGCGCGGATCCAGTGACCACCCAGATATTTTGTGCTTCGTCGGCCGAAGCGGAGAGCGGCGCTTCACGAAGTCCTTGCGCGGCGTCGTAGAGCACGAGCGGCGCGGTCGGCCACGGGCCAGGCCCCAACGAGCCGGGCGTTAACGGACGCGAAATCAACGCCGCCTGTTGCCGCAACTCCGTCAGCGGCGCGGGCGACACGATTGGCGCGTGTGGATCCTCCGCTCTCGCCGATACCGGTGACGAGAGAGCTGGCGCTCGCCCACACGCCAAGAGAATGAAGCAGACAGAAAAGCGGCCGCGTGCTCGCAGGTCCATGTGATTTCCCCCCGAGAGGAGGAAATGCAAGAAGCGCGCGCCCGATTCCGGTGACTACCGCGTTAGCGTGATCGTCGACGTCCCGCTGGCTCCTTGGTAGTCCGCGTGAATGCCGGCGGTGCCGGTGGCCACGAACCGCACCAGTCCCGCGGGTGGCGCAGTCGATCCATTCGATATCGTCGCCACGTTGGGGTTGTCACTCGTCCAGTAGACCAGCGTGGTGATGTCGGTCTGCGTTCCGTCGCTGTAGAGACCGATGGCGGTGAACTGCGTTTGGGCGGGACGCTGGCGCATGCTGAAAACCGCGTTGTTCGAGGGCGGCGCCACCGCGATGCTGTCCAGGAAAGCGAAGCTTACGGTCACGTTCGTGGCGGGACTGGCTACGCCACGGAAGAGGGATGTGATGGTGGCGCTACCGTCCTTGACGCCGGTCACCTGCCCGTTCGTTCCAGCCGCGTTGGAAACAGTGACGATCGTCGTATCGGAGCTAACGAACGTTGCCCAAGGCGTAATGTCCTGCCCGCTCGGGTCGTCGGCGTAGAAGCCGGTGGCGGTGCAAGTTCCGACCGTGCCCATGGCGATGGACGAAGGCGAGCAGTTCACGGTGATGGAGTTGAGCGGGCTGTCGTCAACCGTGACCGTCACGCCCTGCGCGGAATTCGTGGAACCGTATTGTGACGTGATGTTGGCCCAGGGCATCTGGTTACTGCTTGTAGCCGTAGCTTGGATCATTCCAACCGGGCTGGCCAGCGCCGCCGCGATGCCGGAATCGTCGCTGAAAAACGTCGACTGCCCCGTCAGGTCGAGCACCTGGAAGTTGTTTCCCCGGCCACCCGGCGGGACAAAGACAGCACAAGCGCGCAGCTGTGCGGTCATCCCCAGCCGAAACGGCGCCTGATTGCCGCTTGGGTAAGTGCAGGGCGCGCTGTTGAAACGGTTGCACGCCGCGCCCTGCCCACAGTTCGCCACGTTGGCCACGCCGTAGAAACATTGCGTCGAGCCAGGGGGACAGGCGATCTTGTTGCTGTTCACCGTGAAAGTGACCTGCGACGAGAGTCCCGAGAACGTGGCCTTGATAATCGCCACGCCCGCCGACTGTCCGGTCACGATGCCCTTGGTGCCGCTGTCGGTTACGCTGGCGATGGACGAGCCGTCGGTCTTTGAGTCGGAGAGCGTGGAGGTCCAGCTTGAAAACTGGCTCACGTCCTGGGTGCTGCCGTCGGAGAAGGTCGCGGTCAGCGTCTCGCGTTGTTGGGTTCCCACTGGCAAACCATCGACCGGCGCGGCGGGCCGCATCACTACCGAGACGACCGTGGCTGGCTGCACGGTCACATTGGCCGTCCCGCTCAATCCATTGAATGTAGCCGTGATGTCGGTCGCTCCCGCGGCTACCGCGACGACGAGTCCGCTCGGCCCGACCGTGGCCGCGTTGGTATCCACCGTCGACCAGGTGGCGCTGCTCGTGCAATTCTGGATGCTCCCGTCCGCGTAAGTGGCGAGGCAGGCTATCTGCCGCTGCGTTCCCGCCACCAGGTAGAAGATCCCCGGAGAAACCTGAATCTGCGAGATCGCCGCCGCGGTCACTGTCGCCGAAACGGCTTGGCTGATTCCCGAAAGCGTCGCGCTGATATTCGCGGACCCTTTGGAGACGCCACTGATCAGGCCCGCTGTCACGCTCGCCACGCCGGCCGCGTTGCTGCTCCAGGCCGCCTGCCCCGTGAGATCGCGTTTGGTGCCGTCGGAAAAGGTGCCGACAGCAAAGAGCTGAAGCGTGGTGCCCACCCCAAGCTGCGGCGCCAGCGGCGTCACGGCGAGCGACGTTAGTTTGGCGTTGGTGACTTGCAACGGGACGGTTCCGGAGAGCCCCGAGAATGCCGCCGTCACGTTGACGTTGCCGACACCGCTGGCGGTGACGAGCCCGCTCGTGGACACCGTGGCGAGCGTGCCGTTGCTGGTGGACCAGGTAGCGCCGCTGGTCACATCGAGCGTGGATCCGTCGTTGAAGTTCTCGGTGGCCGTGTATTGCAATGTATAACCTGCTGCGAGGTGTGTATTGAATGGAGCCACGGTGAGCGAGACGGCCGTGGCGGTCGCCGTGGCATGGAAAATCGCCGACGCTCCGGAGTCGAGGCTGGCGGCGGCAAAGCTGTCGGTGCCCGCCGAGGGACCGAGCGTCGCGGTGGTGGACACCTCGCCCGCTGCGTCCGTAGTGCCCGAGGCCGGCGAGACCGAGCCACCACCGCCGATCGCGGCAAAGGTCACCACCGAGCCGGGCACTACGTTTCCGTAGAAGTCCTCCACCTTCGCGACCAGGGGATTCGCGAGCCGCGTGCCGATAGCGCCCGATTGGCCGTCGCCCCGAACAACGATGATCTTGGCCGCGAAATCCGGTGTCCCCGTTTCCGTGAAGACAACCGAAGCAAGCCCGTTGGAGGCCGCGGTGAAGCTATTGGTACCGACCGTGGTGCCAATCGCTACGGGTTCGAAACTAGCCTGACCATCGCCTCCGGTGACGAGCGGCGACAGAAAGGTCACGCTCGGGCCAGTCAGCGATACGGTAACTCCAGCGACCGGGTTGCCGGCGCTGTCGACGACCTCCACTACCAGCGGCAACGGGAGGTACCAGCCAACGGTCGATGTCTGGTCGTTGCCAGAGACGATCTTGAGCGCGTTGGCGATTCCAGCGGTGGCCGTTTCGGTGAAATCGATCGAATTGAGACCCGCAGCAGATGCCGTAAAGACCTGCTTGCCAGCGACGCCTCCCAAAATGCCACCCGCGGAAACCTTCCCGTCCGAACCGCTCGTGCCCGAATCTGGCGCAACCGATCCTCCGCTCTGGGTCGAGAAAGTTACGGTCGTACCAGCAACCGGATTTCCGGCGGCGTCTACGACCTGCACCACCAGCGGCGCCGAGAGCGGCGAGCTGGGCGGTCCCGACTGCTGGTCGCCGCTGATGCCAACAAGGCGCGCCGCGGCACCGCCAGAAACGGTCTCTTGAAAGCTCACCGGCGAGGTCGCGTCGCCGCTGATCGACGCCGTAAAAAAGTAGGTTCCGGCAGCGCCCGGAAGTGTCGCGCTGGTCTGAACTTTGCCGTCCGGTCCCGAAATGCCGCTGGTCGGAATGACCGAGCCGCCGGCGCTCGGCGCGAAGAAGTAGACGGTAATGTTGGCCAGTGGCGCGCCCGTATTGCAGTCCTGCGCCTGGGTCACGAGCGAAGCGCCCAGCTGACTTCCACCGATCCCAGATTGGCCCGCACCGCTGAACGCTTTGACCTGCACGCATACGGGGAGCTTCGCCGTCGCCGACAAAAAGTTCGACGTTGCGCCGCGAACCGCGGCTGTGAACGAATAGGAGCCCGCGCTGTTTCCCAACGTGGCCTGCGTGGACGCTTGCCCGTCCGCCCCGGTGGCCATCGTTACCGGGTTTACCGACCCGCCATTTTGTGGAGTGAAGCTCACGATTGCGCCAGAAACCGCGTTGCCATACTGGTCCACGACAGCCACGACGAAGGGGCCGCCGAGCTTGGTGTTGGTGGTACCCAATTGGCCGTCGCCGCTAACCACATTGACCTTGGCCGCCGTGTCTGGGGTGGCGGTCTCGATAAAGCCGGCCGATGGCAGCCCCGCCACCGTCGCGTTGAACGTCTGCTGACCAGCGCGAGTCCCGAGGGTGATGTTGGCCTGCGCATTTCCCGAATTGTCGGTGGCAATGCTGCCTGGCTGGGCGCTTCCTCCGTTCTGCTGCGTGAAGGTAACCGTAACTCCCGCGACAGGATTACCACCGGCGTCGATCACGTGCGCTGTGATGGGTTGCACCGCCGTGTTGACCACGCCGGTCTGGCCGCCGCCGGAGAAGGGAATGATTTGCGCCGGTCCGCCGGCGAATAGGAACTCTTGGAAGAGCAGAGGCGATCCGAAAAGCCCGTCCGCGCTGGCCGTAAAGATCTCGGTGCCAGCTTGAGAGCCGGTAGTGCAACTCGATGAGGCTTTGCCGTCGGCGCCGGTTAGCGCGCTGCTCGGTGCGCAACTGCCATCGTCCTGTGTGGCCCAAGCCACCGTGACGCCGGCAACTGGATTGTTAAATTTGTCGGCCGCAAAAACGACCAGCGGAGTCGCCAGGCGCGTCTTGATGTTGGCCTTTTGCCCCGAACCACTCACCTCGGTAAGCAGAGCGGCTTTGCCAGCCGTAGCCGTGGCGTGGAAGGTGAGCGGCGAACCGCTCAGCCCGGTGGCCGAAGCCGTGAAGGTCTGTGCGGAGGCAGTGTTTCCGCTCGTGCAATTCGAGGAAGCGATGCCGTCCGCACCAGCCGTCGTGCTGGCGGGCGCACAGCCGTTTCCGCCCGCGAAGGTCACCACCACGCCCGCGGAGGGATTTCCGAACGCGTCCGTCGCCTTCACCACCAATGGATTTGGCAGCGGCAACGCGACCGCGCCGCTCTGGTTATCCCCGGAGACGATGGAGAGCTTTCCGGGTCCCGTAGCGGTGGCCAACTCCTTGAACACAATCGGCGAGCCTTGCAGTCCGCGCACCGAGGCGTTGAAAACCTGCGTGCCTACTTTCGGCCCGACGGTGCAGATGACCGACGCGAACCCGTCGGCGCCAGTGGTGGTAGCGGAGGCCGCGCAGGATCCGCTGTCGGCGGTGGCCCACGACACGTTCACGCCGGGCACGGGGTTGCCATACTGGTCGCTCAGCAGGACGACGAGTGGCGCGGGCAGCGCACTTCCCACGGGCGCGGATTGGCCGCTGCCACTCTTGGCAAAGATCTGCGTCGCTACGTCGGCAACGGCCGTGGCGTGAAAAGTGATCGGGGAGTTGCTGAAGGCATCGCTGGAAGCGGTGAACGTAATCGGGCCGGCCTTGGTGTCAGCGTGCGCGGAAACGCTGGCCGTGCCGTCAGCTCTGGTGGTGGCGGTGACGCTTCTCCCGTCGTCGCTGCTGAAGGTGATAACCGCTCCCGGGACAGGTGTCCCCGGGTCACAGGTCGCGTTGACCACCAGCGGTTGCGGCAAAAGCTGGCCGGCCGTTCCGCTCTGGTTGTCGCCGGAAACGATACTTAATGTACACCCAGGGAGATCGACCGTTTCGTTGAAAACCACGGGCGAACCGGCAAATCCGGGCGCCGTCGCCGTGAAGACTTCCAGCCCAGGCGCGGTACCGACAAAGCAGGACGTGCTGGCCGTACCGTCCACAGCAGTCTGCACGTTGTTCGGTCCGCAGATGGTACCTGACGGTCCCGCGAAGGCCACGCTAACGCCTGGCACGGGTGCGCCCGACGCATCGACCACCGCCACCACCAACGGATTGGGCAAGGAATTCCCCGGCGCGGCGTGTTGGCCGAATCCCGAGACTGCGGCGATGGTGGCCGCGCTCACCGGCGTGGCCTTTTCATTGAACGTGACGGGCGATCCCGAAAGTCCAGCGGATGTTGCCGTGAACTGCTGAATTCCCGCCGAGAGCGCCAAGGTGCAGGTCGCGCTAACGGTGCCGTCGGCCCCTGTCGCGGGCGCGGTGGCCACGCAGTTTCCGGGACCTTCGAACTGAACCGGCACGTTCGGGGCGGGCGAACCGTCGGCAGTCCGGGCGATTACACTCAGTGGATTTGCAAGCGCAGCGCCGGCGGCGGCCGTCTGGCCGTCCCCGGAAAGGAGCGACAAGCTGGCCTTTCCAGCCACCGTGGCGGTCGCGTCGAACGTCACTGGCGTGTAGACGGGCGAGCTTTCGGCCACGAAGGTTTGCGCGCCCGCCGCTGGCCCCAGTGTGCAACTGGTCTGCGCCATTCCCGTGGCATCGGTGACAACGGTTTCGGGAACACAGCTTCCGTTGTCGGGCGAGCTGAAATCGACACTCGCCCCTGCGACGGGCGCGCCGTTCTCATCCACCACCACCACGACCAGCGGAGATGAAAGCGCTGTTCCGGCAGTCGCCGTCTGACCATCGCCGGAAACAGCAATCACCGCTGGTTGTCCGGGAACCACCGCCGTCTCGGTGAAGCGGGCCGTCGCTGGAGACCCGCTCGCGAACGTAGCGGTCACCGTGATGGAAATCTTGCCAGCGGCCAGCAGTGAGAAGTTCACCGTGGCCGCTGCGGTGCCATCGCTGTTGGGCTGGCGGGGATAGGTGATGACCGCATTGTGGCCACGCCAATCGAAGCTGACGAAGCCATCGATGCTAGGGTTGCCGAACGGATCGGTGAGACGAACGGTCAGCGGCTTTGCGAGCGCGTTTCCGGCCACCGCGAACTGGCCATCGCCCGAGACGATCTCCAGCTTGGACGCCGCACCCGCGGCAATGGCCACCTGCGCCTGGCCCTGCGCGGACGACTTGGTTGCGCTGGTTGCCATTACCACGTCGCCAACCGCGGGCACCTTGCGCGGGGCGGTGTAGAGCCCGGTCTTGTCGATGGTTCCGGTTCCTCGAACCGACCAGATCACGCCGACGCCGGCACCGTTCACCGTCGCTGTGAAACGCTGGGTCGTGCCCGCGCGAAGCGTGACGGATGGGGGCGAGACCGAGACGATGACGTCACTCGTTCCGGCTCCCGCATCGGGGGTGTACTTCTTGAGCTTGATGTCGGTGCGCGCGCAAGACCACGTGAAAGCGGCGGCAAAAAGTGCAGCGGCGGTGGCGGTTCTTTTCACGGGAAGGCTCCTACGTGAGCAGAAGTTCTCATTATGTCCTAAAGAGCGAGCGCCTGCGATGTTACGTGATGCAAGCGGAATGCCGAATTTGCTCAGTAGTAAACAGTTGCGAGCGTGACGGCGTCGCTGTAAGCCAACGCCCCAAGTCATGGCCGCAGCCCCCACACTCCCCGACCCCGCTCCTCCCGACCCTGCCCCGCATCCCGAGGATCATCCTCGACTCTCCCAGCGGCTGCGTGCGCTGATCTTCGGGCCGCCCAAGAACATCCGCGATCCGTCGCTCTACCACTCGATTTCGTTGGTGGCGTTCCTCGCTTGGGTTGGTCTTGGCGCGGACGGCTTGTCGTCCTCCGCGTACGGTCCTGACGAAGCCTACCGGGCGCTGCGCGTCATCGCCGGCGATCATCCGGGCAACTACACCTACTTGGCGGCCTATTTGGCGCTGGGCACTGCGCTGACGGTCGTCATCATTTCCTACGCCTACAGCCGCATCATCGAGCACTTTCCCTTCGGCGGCGGCGGCTATGTGGTGGCCACCAAGCTTCTCGGGCCTCGCGCCGGCGTGCTGTCTGGATCAGCCCTCTTAGTAGATTATATTCTAACGATTTCAGTCTCCATCGTGGCTGGCGCCGACGCGATTTTCAGCTTCCTGCCGCCGCATTGGGTCGGCCTCAAAATGCCCGTGGAGCTGGGCTGCGTCGGTGTGCTCATCATCCTGAATTTGCGCGGGGTGAAGGAGTCGGTGACCGCGCTAATGCCGATCTTCCTGGTCTTCGTGGCCACCCACTTGCTCTTCATTCTCGGCGGCATCATCGGTTACGCAGGCGAACTGCCCGACATCGGTCACGAGGTGGTGGCCGGGACGCACCAGGGCATCAGCACCATAGGCTTCGTAGGCCTCTTTGCGATTTTCATTCGCGCCTACTCGCTCGGTGGCGGCACCTACACGGGCATCGAGGCGGTCTCCAACGGCATCTCCATCATGCGCGAGCCGCGCGTGCTCACCGGTAAGCGGACCATGGCCTACATGGCCGCATCGCTGGCCTTCACCGCGGGTGGAATTCTACTCTGCTACCTGCTCGTTCATGCCGAACCCGTCGAAGGCAAGACGATGAACGCCGTGCTGCTCGACAAGCTCGTGGGGCACAAGACCTTGGGCGGCTGGAATTGGGGCCACTGGTTTACCGTTCTCGCCCTGGTCTCCGAGGCCGGCCTGCTCTTCGTCGCCGCGCAGACCGGGTTCATCGACGGTCCCCGCGTGATGGCCAACATGGCCCACGACTCGTGGCTGCCGCACCGTTTTTCGGCGCTCTCCGAGCGGCTCACGATGAAAAACGGCGTGCTGCTGATGGGTGGCCTCGCGCTTGCGGTGATCGTCTACACCCACGGTTCCGTCGACGCGCTGGTGGTCATGTACTCCATCAACGTGTTTCTCACCTTCTCGCTCACCGAGCTGGGCATGACCCGTTTTTGGCTCGGTGAAGGACGCAAAGACGACCCGTGGCGCAAGGATCTGGCGGTCCATCTAACGGGTCTAATTCTCTGCGCGAGCATCCTGGGAATCACACTCTACGAAAAGTTCCGCGAGGGTGGCTGGCTCACCGCCGCGTTCACGGCGTTGCTGGTGTCACTCTGCTTCGCCATCAAGCGCCACTACAAAAACGTAAACGGCAAGCTGGCGCGACTCGACGATATTCTCGCGGCGCTGCCCAAGGAAATTCCAGCCGCGCCGCCCAAAGCCGACCCCAAAAAGCCGACCGCGGTACTGCTCATGGGTGGATTCGGCGGGCTCGGCATTCACTCGCTGCTCAACGTCCAGCGCTGGTTTCCGGGCTACTTCGGCAACTTCGTTTTCGTCTCGGTAACGGTGATCGATTCGGCCTCGTTTCAGGGAGTGAAGGAAGTCGACGACCGCACCGCCGCGACGGACGCCGCGATGAAGCACTACGTCGAAGTGGCCCACGCGCTGGGGTTGCCGGCCACGCATCGAACCAGCGTCGGCACGGAGGCAGTAGCCGAAGCCGTGCGGCTTTCCGAGGAAGTGTCGCGCGAATTTTCACGCTGCATGTTCTTCTCGGGAAAGCTGATCTTCGAGGATGAGCGTTGGTTTTACCGATTCCTGCACAACGAAACGGCGTACGCGATTCAGCGGCGGTTGCAGTTTATCGGATTGCCGATGGTGATTTTGCCGGTGCGGGTGCTGGAGTCGACGCGACTGCCTTGAAGATTCCCTTCTGAAGATACCGCTCTGAAGATTCCGCTCTGAAGAGACTCCCCTCCGGGAAAGAAAACATTCCCCTCCCGAAAGAAAAGACTCCCCTCCCCCTTGACGGGGGAGGGTCAGGGTGGGGGTGACGCTACTGCATCTCGCCGTTCTGCCCGCCCGCCTTCACGTCAAATCCGACAAACCGCACGCCGACGCCGCGCATACCACCACGTGTGGGCCGCCCTTCACCAGGCTGCGCCATGCCGTAATTGATGAAGCACTGGTAGCGCACCTCGGCGATTAGCGTCACTTCGGTGCCGGTGTCGGGCGCGCAAAACGTCACGGTGAGCCGCGTTCCCAACGGGCATGGCTCGCGAACTTCGATAAACATCCCGTCGTCGGTGATGCTGCGACCGACGCCATGCGAAACGCCCTGCGGTCCAGACAAGTAGACCGCGAACGCTTTGTCGAAGCGGTCACCGCCGACATCGGCTCTTCCAGCGCGGTGCGCAGCGCGTTTGTCGAGGTTCGAACGGTTGATGGCCATCTGGACAGAACGTTAGGAGCCCAACGCATCGCCGTCAACTTCGCGACCGAGTGGCTATTTCCGATCGCGGAGGCTGCTCCATGAAATGGATCGGGGTGGGGCATGGGCACGGCAGCGACATCCAATCGGGAGAGCCAAGTTAAACCGCCGCCACGGCGGAACAGCGATGCTCCAACTGGTGCGGCAGAACACCACTGGAAGCAGACCCACAACGGAACTTGCTCTGCAATTGGTGGCCAGCCCCTTGGCACACGTCTTGAATTGAATACTGGACAGTCAACCTTTCGGGGGGTCAATTCGATGAAACGCGCCGCCGCCACAAGCCTTGCCATCGTTCTCAGCGCCTGCGGTACCAGCGCACAACCTAACCTTGGTGCGTCTCATGCGGGCATCATGGACCCGCAACGGCAGCAGGGTCCTTCTAGCCAGGACAACGTCGTCGCCATTATCTCCGGCTTGCTCGAGGACGGCATCTGTAGCGGCACCTTGATTTCGGATCGTGTGGTGCTGACGGCCGCGCATTGCGTTTGTGACGGACAAGGGAACGTACGCTCCCCGAGCGAGTACAAAGTGAGCCGAGCGATCAATGTGTTCTCGTATCCGGACAGTCTTGAGGTCGCTGAACTCAAACCGTTCGACGGCTATTCGCCCTGGGTCCCAAACCAAGAAGATCGGCACGACATCGCGCTCATTCGCCTCAAAGACCGCGTCGGAACACCGAAGAGTGGTTTCGCCTTTCTCAATATCGCTGATGTCGAAGCCTTCGTGGATCCGAGCCTATCCTTCTTGGTCTACGGCTACGGGGCTTACGATCAGTATGATCAGTACAATCCCGATGGAACTATTACGAAAGCAACGAAATTGGACGGGCAGCGGCGCGTCGGCCAGGTCGAGCTGCTTAAGACGCTCGGCGACAACGAATTGATGGTTTCTGGAGGGACCTCTTGCCACGGCGACTCCGGAGGCCCCCTCTTTTATTCAGAGGACGGAACGAGCACGTCGTCGGGAATCTTCGGCGTTGTTTCGCGGCCGGTTCGCATTGACGACTGCCATAACCAACCCGTTATCTTTACGCGCGTCGATAGCTATAACGCCTTCATCTCCGACTACGTGAAAGCGGCCAGCGTCGCGAGCGATGGCTCCGACGAGGATGCGGTCGCTTACGCGCCGCCATCAGATAGTGGGACTGCAGACTCCAACGACCCACCCGATGTGGCCGCAGCGTGCAACGACGATGGCGTCTGCGATCCGGGAGAGTCGTTTGATACCTGCGGCGATTGCAGCGACGCCACTTAACTTAATTTAATCGCGCGGGATTCCAGAGGCTGCGTCGCGAAGACTTCATCATGCACGCAAGTTCTACTTGACGATACGAAACTCCGCGCGCCGATTCCGCGTGCGGCCGATGTCTGTGGTGTTGTCGTCGATGGGCAGCGCCTTCCCGAAACCCGCTGCAACGAGCCGCGCAGCGTCGATGCCGCGATCGATTAAGTAGGCCCGCACTGCGCGCGCGCGATCCTCGGAGAGCCGCTGGTTGTAGGCGGCATCGCCGACGTCGTCGGTGTGTCCTTCGATGCTGATGCACAAATCGGGACCGCGGATCAAGATTTCCGCGACGTCGTCGAGCAGCGAAAAGAAGTCGTAGAGAATGATCGATCCGTCGAAAGCGAAGGGGACCGGGCGGGCTGTTCGGATCGAATCGGACGTGAGCTCCGCTTGGGGTGTTGGGTCGTCGCGGTGCGCAATCGCCTCGCGCAGATCTTCGTGAAGCGCCGGGACTTCTCCCTTCATCAGCGGGCAAAGCTTGACGCATTTCTGGTGACCCAACGCAGTTGCCAGGCGGCCGCCGCTTGCAACGCAATTAGGCTGACGAGCATCGCCGAAAAAACCGGACTCGTGGACCACTGGGCCATGAAAAACCAGAGCGTCAGCGCCGCTCCGAGCGTCGGCAAATCGATCCAGGCCGGTCCGGGGCGCCGCCAGGTGAGCAGCGAACCAGCCAGCGTGAGGGGAATTCCAAAGAGCGCCTGCCGTTGAATTTCAGATGGATGCGCGGCCACCGTGGGCCAATCGTTGACCAGGATCACCGCGAAAAGCACAGCGGTCCCGATCGAGAGCACCAACACGCCGGCTGCGGCGGCGTCCTTCGCCGTGCGGGCCAGGTCGTGAAAATCCTCGGTGTGGAGATCGACCAGCGCCTCGAGCGCGGTGTTCACCACCTCGGCGAAAAAGACCAACATCACGCAAAAAACAAGCGTGACCTTTTCCGGCAATCCGAGTGGAATTCCGCTTCCCACGCAGCCCACGAGCAGCGCCGAGCAGACGTGGATCTTCATGTTGCGCTGGTAGGCGACCGCCCAGACGAGCCCGCGCCAGGCGTGCAAGAAAGATCCGACGACGCCGGGACGCCGTTCCGGATGAGGAGGTGCGGTCACGCGCGCCGAAACCGCGACAGTGCAGGCGTCAGCTCGACGAGCGCGGGAAACACCTTGTCGGGGTGGATCTGGCGCGCGCGCACCAACAGGACGTCTTCGGCTTCCGGAAGATTCGGATCAGGCACGCAGCAATCGACGGGACAGACCGCGGCGCAGGCTTCTTCCGAATGAAAACCGACGCACTCGGTACAGAGTTGAGGATCGATCACGAAGATTTCCGCGCCCTGCGTGATTGCGCCGTTGGGACACTCCGGCTCGCAGGCGCCGCAGTTGATGCACTCTTCCGTGATGAAGGTCGCCATGCGTTTTCTTAACGTTAAACGAACTCGCCCGCTTCCAGGTGTTCCTTGACCCGGCGCAAGAAGGAGTTGCCCAGCACGCCATCGACGACGCGGTGATCGTAGCTCAGCGCCAGATACATCATCGGCCGCACGACGATGGCATCTTCGCCGCCGGCTTCGATCACGACCGCGCGTTTAACGATTTCGCCCATGCGCAAGATGCCAACTTGCGGCTGGTTGATGATCGGCGTTCCGAAAAGATTTCCACGCAATCCGGGGTTCGACACCGTGAAGCTACCGCCCGATAAATCGTCGGCCGAGGCTTTCTTGCTGCGCACGCGCGCCACCAGATCATCGAGCGCATGTGCCAATCCCGCTAGGCTCATGTCTTCCGCGCGGCGCACCACCGGCACCACCAGCCCATCCTCGGAATCGACCGCCACGCCGAGGTTCACCTCTTTGCGGATGATCAGCGCGTCGTCCTGCACGGTAGCGTTCATGCGCGGAAACTCGCGCAGCGCGCGGACCGCCGCTTGGCAGAGGAAAATCAGAAACGTGACGTTTTGTCCCTCGGATTTGAGCTTTTTTCGCAGCGTCCAAACGCGCGCCATGTCGACTTCGCACACCGCCGTGACGTGCGGGCTCACGCGCTTGGAGACCTGCATGTGCTCCGCGATCAGCTTGCGGCGCTGATCGAATGGCCGCACTTCGTCGCCGGGTTTTGGGTTGTAGCGTGGCGTGATGTAGGCGCGCAGCGACTTGCCGCTCGACACAGCGGGCATTGACGGTGCGGCGACTTCCTTGGTTTCCACATGGCGCAACACGTCTGCTTTCGTCACGCGCCCGGCGATGCCAGTTCCGTTGACTTGCCCGGTGTCGGTGTTCTCGGCGGCGGCGATTTTTTTGGCGGTCGGCGTGGCCTGTTTTTCGCGCGCGATCGCGGGTGCAGCATCGGGCGCAGGAGTCGCCGCCGGCGTGGATTTCGCGGACTTCACCGAGGCGCTTCCACCCTCCTCGAGTAACGCGACCGTGGCGCCGATGGCCACCACATCGCCCTCTTTCGCTTTGAGCTCGGACACCACGCCCGCCGCGGGACTCGGCACTTCAGCGTTGGCCTTGTCGGTGGCCAGTTCGAGCAGCGGTTGATCTTTTTCGACGCGATCGCCCGGCTTCACCAGCCACTTCAACACGGTTCCTTCAACGACACTTTCGCCGAGCGGCGGGAGAACGACTTGGATGGACATGGCCGCTAGATTTGCGCCATTGCCGAGTGAACGCAAGTAACATGCAACGATGATTACGAGCAGTGAACGCCTCGCTGCATTCGGCAAACGCCTCGGTGCGCAGCCACATCTGAACGCCGTACGCGATGGTGTGGTGGCCGCGCTTCCGTTGATTCTGCTCGGCTCCGTCTTCTTGCTCTTGGCGCAACCGCCGCTGGCCGCGCTTCGCCCCTGGGCCGAGGCGCACAAGACGCAGCTCCTAGCCCCATTTCGTCTGCTCTCCGGGCTCATTGCCATCTATGCCGGATTCGGCGCCGCCACTTCGCTCGCCAAACGTCGCGGTACCGATCCGCTGGCTGGCGCGCTCATCGCGGTGGCGTGCACGTTCATCGCCGTCGGTACCACACCACTCGAAGGCGGAGGCTGGGGACTCGCCGGAACCAGGCTGGGCGCGGGCGGGCTCTTTACGGCGCTGCTGGTGTCGATGTTCGCGGTGGAGCTTCAGGCCTTTTTCGTGCGCCGCCAATGGACGGTGCAACTGCCCGGTGGCGCGCCGGAAGCGGTGGTGAAGAGTTTCGCCGCGCTAGCTCCAGCGGCCGCGGCAGTTGGCCTCACGGCATTCGTGGTGGACGGCCTCGGTGTCGATCTCCTGGCGCTCGTGACGAGCTTCTTCGCGCCTTTCGTGAAAGCCGGCGATTCGCTCTGGGCGCTCTGGACGATTGTGCTCATCGACAGCGGACTATGGCTGATCGGCATTCACGCGTTCTCCGTGCTCGCACCGGTGCGAGCTTTGTGGGCCGCCGCGCTCGTGGAAAACATGGCCGCCGTTGAAGCGGGCCATGCCGCGACGCATCTGGGGACGCAGGAATTTTTCGTCTGGTTTATTTGGCAAGGCGGCTCGGGGACCACGCTGGCGCTGGCCGTTCTGCTCCTCTTTGCGAAGAGCCGCACGCTGCGCGGCATCGGAGAAGCGGGAATCGGACCGGCACTTTTCAACATCAACGAACCCCTCATTTTCGGAACGCCGGTGGTGCTCAACGCGACACTGGCCGTGCCCATGATCGCCGCGCCGCTGGCCTGCGCCACGACCGCGTATCTGGCGTTGCACGCTGGGCTTGTGCGCGTGCCTTACATCGAGGTGTTGTGGACGATGCCCGCGCCCGTCGGTGCTTGGCTCACCACAGGCGGCGACTGGCGGGCGGTGGTATTACAATGTATGAATTTTGTTATCGCGCTCGTGATCTGGTGGCCGTTCGTGCGTCGGTACGATCGACGGATGGCGGCGCAAGAGCGCACGAACAATCGGGAGCTTGCCTGATTTTGGTCGCTCGCGGAATTCTGTTAAGGGATCTTGATGGCGGAGAAAAAAGGGCGCGGGACGAAGTCGCCAGGGGAGACGCCCCAAGGGCGAATGAACGTTCTCCTCGAACAGATCAATTCGAAAATGGATGCCTTTGCGGAAGGCCAGTCCAGCATGCGCGAAGAATTCTCGCGAAAGCTCGACGAAAAGATCGACGGCCTGCGCGACGACCTCGGCGGAAAGATCTCGAATCTCGAGATCCTCGGGAAACGTCATTCGGCAATTCTCAGCGAACACTCGATTCAGCTTGCGGGCATCGAAGTACGGCTGGGCGGTGTCGAGGGCCGGTTGGGCGGTGTCGAGGGCCGGTTGAGCGGTGTCGAGGGCCGGCTGAGCGGTGTCGAGGGCCGGTTGAGCGGTGTCGAGAACCGGTTGGACGGTGTCGAGAACCGACTTGGCGGTGTCGAGAACCGGTTGGACGGTGTCGAGAACCGACTTGGCGGTGTCGAGGCGACCTTGCAGGAACACTCGCTCGAGCTCAAAGAGATCAAACACGAGGTCAGGGCGCAGCGTACCGACCTCAACGACGTTCGTGACCGGGTGACGGTCCTCGACACCGCGCGCTCATAGCTCGGCTCCTCCGAGCGGCTGGATTGCGCCTGAGCTATCCAGATGGACTGCCTCTGCTCCAACGTGGGCAGAAGGCCCCTGGAAAATCAGATGGTTGATTATGGCACACTGATTGCTTTTGCACTTCCGCGTCATCTAACCAAGGAGAACAAAATGGCGTGGAGACTTCGTCTGGGTCCGATGTTGGTCGTCGCCCTCGCTGGCTGCGGCGGGTCACCCAACGCAAAAATCGCGACCCAGGCATCCAACGAGGACGCTTGGTGCGAAGACGCCCTGAGCAATCCTGCGCTGCCGCTCGTCCGAACGCTCGAGCGCTTTAACCCGCTGAATAGAATGCCGGTGGATGATGCCTGGAACGCCGCGATGAAGATGATGATTCACTGCGATCGGGATGCCTCTTATTCCCGTCGCAGCAACATTCGCCTTCTGGGGTTAAGAGGCACGTTTGTCCGAATGGATCCCGAGACTAACAAACCCGCCTATTCTTGGGCTTGGATGTTCGGAAATCCCGCCGGCGGCTTTAAGTTCGGTGTTCAGGTCGTAGCGCTTGGCGGGCAAGGATATTTTTTCTGCAACACCTATGATTGCGAGATCGACGCCCGCAGCTCGAATACGTTCCTTTTTCAAGACGTGCCCGCAGCGCTTTGGGATCCGCTCGTCGCCGCAAACCGCATCGAGAAACTGGCGCCCAACTACGGTCCGATCCAAGAACTCGAACTGTCCATTCGCGCCCCCGAGGGCCTAGGCTGGCGCGTCTCGCGAGAAGATGGCCGCACGGAATTCTACTCTCCCGTTTCGCCAGCGCTTGAAGGGGAAAACAATTCGGACGATCAACTCGCCGCTGAACCGCCGAGCGATGGCTAACCAAGCACTTTAAATCCCATCGCGCGCGCGGCCTGCGAGAGCTCGCCGTCGTGCGTGGCGAACGACAGTGACTCGCCTTCGCTCTGCTGCCAAAGCAGCGCGGAGGC
>JAHFDP010000042.1:0-11881 GCA_023248955.1 Deltaproteobacteria bacterium | reverse complement strand
CTTGAAAGGCGCCAGGTGCCCCGATTTCCGGGGAACAGGCGCGGCTTGCTCCGCGCGAAAAGGGATTCCATGCGAGTTACTTTCATTGTTGCGGCGGCCGTTCTGATGGCGTGTGGAACTGCTCCTGTCGGGAGTAACGGCGGATCGAACGATGCCGGCAATCCACCCGCGTCGTGCGTTCTTGCCGGTGGCACGACGTCCAATCTCAACGGCGTCGAGATTTTCTTTCCCGACCAGCCCTGCGTCTACACGCTCGCCCAGGCTGCGGCTGGCATCACGCTCAAGTACGAACTCCATGTGGCGCAAGACACGCTTGAGGTGCATTCGAGACGTCCGAGTCCTGAATCGTGCGACGCGCAAACTCCTGCTGGAGTTGACCTCAGCGAGCGAATCACAGGTGAACATGACGGCTACTGCCCCGGGTGCGATTGCGGGCTCGGTGATGGGCGACAACCACCTGCGATTACCCTAAAAAGGGGCGCCGAAGCGCGAACGTTCCATTGGGACGGACGTAATTGGGGTGGCCCTTCGGACACGGGAAATCGAGAAGGTCCTGCATTTCCGCCGGGCGTCTACACGTTCACGGTGCGTACGACCGGAACGGCGCCCACCTCGGCCGGAACGGGTCTTGAAGTCGATCCGCTGGATGGCCAGCCGTGGCGCGAATTCGTTGTCGAAGGCCACATGCAGATCACGCTCGTTCCGTAACGGCGTCCGTTATGGGGATATTGCTAGCTCTCCGGCGTCCCCGGCGGCACGCGCTTGTGCGGCGAAAAATCCGGCTGTGGCGCGAAGCCTGGCGTCTTTGTTTTGTAACTCCACATGTCGCTCGGATGCTCGATAGCCGGACCGCGGAGCAGCGCCTCTTTGTCGAACACCGCCAGCGGCCGCGACGCCACCGCTGGCGAATGCGTCCCGGTGTCCATGCGAATGGCATCCTTCGGGCATGCTTCCACGCAGAATCCGCACACGATGCAGCGCAGCTCGTCGATTTCGAATCGCACCGGATATTTTTCGATGGTCTCTTTTTCGTACTCGCCGGCTTCGATGTAGATGCACTGCGCCGGGCAGACCGTGGCGCACATGTAGCAAGCCACGCAGCGCGGCTTGCCGTCGGGCCGCGGAACCAGGCGGTGCATGCCACGGTAGCCGGGTGGATAGACGGTTTTCTCCTCGGGATACTGAATGGTGGATACTAAATTTACACCGGGACCGCCGCGCTCGATCACGTCCGTGTTGGGGTCGCGGCGGCGAAAGAGGTTCTTGACAAAATGCGTGGCCACGATCTTGGCGCCGCGGAAGACTTCGCGGAAGTAGACGTGCTCGGCGACGCCCTCGGTGGTGGTGACAACTTGGGTGTCGATCATGCGTGATCCCCGTGCGCTGCGGCCGCTGGCACCGCGGACGGTTTGACGTTCCAGAAAACGAGCCCGAGCAAGATCATCCATTCGACAAGTCCCGCCCACGCCAACGCTTCGCGGCCACCGTAGAGCTGCAAGAAGCCCGTGAGCAGGACGTTGCCAAGCGACAGGGGCAGGAGAACTTTCCAACCCAGGTGCATCAACTGATCGTAACGGAAGCGTGGCAGCGACCAACGAATAAGAAGTTGCAGCCAGCAGAAGAAGATCACTTTCAAGAGGAAAAAAGTCACCTGCACCAAGGCGAACGGCGTCGCGGTCAGATGCTGCGCCAGCCACGGTTCGGCCCAAGGCAGGTGCCAGCCGCCGAAGAAAATGACCACAAAGGTCGCCGAAATGACCACGACCTCGACGAACTCGGCGATCATGAACATGCCGAATTTCAGGCCGGAATATTCGATGAAATAGCCGATGATTTCGCTCTCCGCTTCAGGCAGATCGAACGGCGCGCGCTTGATCTCCGCGCCGGCCGCGGTGAAGTAGAGGAGAAACGCCAGCGGCTGAAAAAGCACGCCCCACGGTGGCAGCACGCCAAACAGAAGATCCTCGCGGCCGCGGAGTGCTTGCGCATAGGTGACGCCCTGTTGAAGGACCATTTCGTCGAGGCGCAACGTGCCGAAGAGAATGATCACGCCGACCAGCGTCAAGCCGAGCGTGACTTCGTACGAGATGAGCTGCGCCGAAGCGCGCAATCCGCCGAGCAGCGCGAACTTGTTGTTGGAGGACCAGCCAGCGAGCGCGGTGCCGTAAACGGCCAGCGACGCGGTGGCGAGCAGGACGAGCAGCCCCGGATCGACGCTGGCGATCTGCAGCGGAACATGTCGGCCGAACAACTCCACCTCGGGGCCAAACGGCACCACCATCACCAGCGCAAAGGCCGGCGCAAACGCCAGCACCGGCGCCAAATTGAAGAGCAGCGCGTTGGCGCGGACCGGAAGAAAATCCTCCTTCGTCAGCATCTTCAAAACGTCCGCGGCGATGTGCGGAATGCCGCGCAGTGGGCGGTTCTTCAGAAACGGAATGGGCAGCCGCGCGCGGTTTGGGCCGATGCGATCCTGCATCATGGCGGACCATTTTCGCTCAGCGACGGTGAGCATCGTCGCCGTGACCATCACGAAAAGAAGCAGCATGCCAACGATCTGCCCGAGGTGAAATTGCGCGACGAGATCACCCGCGTCGCGACCGAAAAACATCTCGAAAAGCGCGGGAACGCCGGCGGCGAGAACGTAGAGCACGCACGCCACGGCAAAAATGATTGCGACAAAAAAGGCCGACCAGACGCTCGACATCACCGCGCTGGCGATTCCGGCGCCGCGCGTTTCGATGCCTCGGACGCGATCGGCTGGTTCAGCAATCGCGATATCGCGTGGAACTTTTGTGGAAAGATGGCTAACCGCCACGGCGTCACTCATGCTGTGCTCCCGGGCCTCGGCGCGCGGCGCGGCCACTCCTTCGGCAAAAATCCGGGGAGCACAACGCCTTCGTCGCCTATCGCGCTCCAATTCGGAACCGCGGCGATTGCCGGCGAAAGCGCCACGTGCGTCTCGAAAACAGCCTGTGCGCTCTCATGTTTGGTGGTCATCCCGAGCGCCTTCATGAGCGCGCTACACCACGCCCACGCCGAGCGAGATTCACCGCGTGGCACAGTGGCTTGCCGGAATCGTTGCAGCCGTCCGTACCAATTGACGAACGAACCGTCCTGCTCGCCGTGCAGCGCGAGCGGTAGCGCGATCGTCGCGGCCGAAGCGAGACCGTTTCCGTGCGCGGCCAGCGCCACAAAAACTTCGAGTTTGGTAAACGTGTCTCGCGAATCGCTCGGCGCGTCGACGCCCGCCGCCCACAACGCCTTGACCTCGCCACGCTCAATCTCCGCCGTCAATTCCTCAAACGACCGGACCGCGATTCCGTAAGCGTCGGCGGCAATCAGAAGGCCGTTGCGGTTCGGATCTTTGTCCTCGCGGACCAGGAAATCGTCGCCCTTCCCCACTTTCGTCCCGCCGCAAAAAACGCGCGAAAGCCCGAGCACGTTTTTCGCAAAGTGCATCGCCACGAGCTGCTCCTCGAGCGAAAGCCGCGCGGAAACGAGCACGCCGAGTTTCGGAATTCCGACCAGCGGCTTCAATGCAGCGGCGGCATCAGCAATCGCCTGACCGACGTTGGTGGCCACGTCGCCACGTCCCGTAGGTTGCAGCAATCGATCAGTATTGAGCGCGTGGTAACTAAGCCGTCCTTCGTCACACAGCCAAACCTGATTCACCGCTTCGTTATGCCGCGGCAAATAACGGTAGGCCAAATCACCCTTGGTGCCAAGAACGGTATTGCAGCCATTCGAGCAGCCCGCGCAAAGCGACGGCGTCTCCTGGACGTACCAAACCCGCGTGGCGAATCGAAAATCGCGCGAGAGCAATGCGCCGACGGGGCATATATCGACGGTATTGCCCGAATAGTTGGACGTGAGCGGCTCGCCGGGAAATGTTCCGATGCGCGAATGATCGCCACGGCCCATCACCGCCAGCTGCGGCTCCTCGGCCACTTCATTCATGAAGCGCACGCAGCGTGTGCAGAGAATGCAGCGTTCGCCGTCATAAACGACGTTCGGCCCGAGCACTTCGCGCTTCTCTTTGCCGACCTTCAAGACATGCAGGCGCGAAGGCTTGTGGTCATACTGCATAAAGTAATCTTGCAGCTTGCATTCGCCCGACTGATCGCAAATCGGGCAATCCACCGGATGATTCACCAGGTGGAATTCCATGCAAGCGCGCTGGTTCTCTTTCACCGCTGGCGTGTCGGTGATGATCTTCAAGCCCTCTTTCACGCGCACTTGGCAGCCCGGCACCAGACGCCCCGGCGCGTCGCTCGTTTCCACCAGGCACATCCGGCACTGTCCGGCGATGGAAAGCCGGGGGTGATAACAGAAATAAGGAATATCCACGCCCACGCGGCGCGCAGCTTCAATCAAATTGTCATTGGCATCGGCGACGCATTCAATGCGGTCGATGACGACGTTGACGTTTCCGCTGGCCGGCGGATAAGGCGCGACGGTGGTTCCGGTCGGCGTGTCGAGGGCCTGTTTAACAAAGGGCATTATTGGTCACCACCGTTTTGAAAAAGGACCAACTTCCTTTTCAGTAACCGTTCAGTCCAGCACGCCAGTCGTCATGGCCGGCCGAAGATCCCCGGGTCAAGCCCGGGGAGGCCATCCACGTGCATCGAAATCCTCGTGGATGGCCGGGTCGAGCCCGGCCATGACAGACTGAACGATTACCCTTTTCATTGCTCGACCTCGCCACCGATCATGTTGATTGAATCGAAGGTGGGTACGAGATCCGACAGCAGGTGACCCTCACAGAGCCGCGGCAATGCCGACAAAATCGTAAATCCCGGTGCGCGCACGTGGACGCGGTAGGGTTTGCCCTTTCCGTTCGATACCAAAAACCAACCCAACTCTCCGTTGGCGCCTTCCGTATATGAATAAACTTCGCCGGCCGGTACCTGCGTTCCTTCCATAATCAATTTGAAATGCGCCATGGCGCCTTCAATCGAAGAATAAACTTCACTCTTAGGCGGCAACGCATAACGATAATCGCGAACGATATAATCGCCTTCGGGCATCTGCGCGAGGCATTGCAAAATCATTTTCTCACTCAGGCGCATCTCCTCCACGCGAACCAGATAACGATCGAAAGTATCGCCGCGCGTTCCGACAGGGACGGTCCAGTCGAGCCGATCGTAAACGAGATACGGATGCGCCTTGCGCACATCGTAATCAATGCCGGTCGCGCGCAAACACGGTCCGGTGAATCCGTAACTCACCGCTTCCTCTTGCGTGATTTCTCCGACGCCCTTGCAGCGGTCGATGAAAATTCGATTCTTGGTGAGGAGCTTGTCCATCTCCTCGCGCAGCTCGGCTACTTTGGGCAGCGTCTTTTTCAGCTTCTCCGCCCAGCCATCGGGCAAGTCATTGGCCACGCCGCCGATGCGTGTCCAACTCGTCGTCATGCGCGCACCGGTGAGCTCGGTAACTCGGTCCCAGAGCAACTCGCGCGCTTCGATGCCGTAAAGAAACGCGGTGAAGGCTCCAAGCTCCAGCGCCATGGCGCCCAGGCAGGTCAAATGATCGCAGATGCGCGAAATTTCACCGGCAATGACACGGATATATTGCGAACGCTCCGGGTCTTTAATGCCGATTAATTTCTCGACGGCCATAATATAGCCAACGTTATTTAAGAGCGGACTAACGTAATTAAGCCGATCGGTATACGGAAGCACCTGCGTCCAGGTCGAATTCTCGGAGCTCTTCTCGAAGCCACGGTGCAGAAATCCGATGTCGAGCTCCATCTTGCGCAGCGTCTCGCCGTCGAGGCGCGCACGCACGCGAACCGTGCCGTGCATGGCCGGATGCGACGGGCCAAGATTGATGACCATCTCCTTCGAGGGGAGATCCTGCTCGGCGGAGAATGCATCGGCGTTCGCATTAATCATACGTCTCTCGATTCACATTGATTCGGCCGACCAACGTCTGGCTCATCGGTACGCCGGCGCCGCCCGGCCCTGGCCCCGGTCCGCGCACCAGATCCGGAAAATTCCGCTCCTCCACCAAAGGCTGGCGTTTATTGACCGGATAATCCTTGCGCAGCGGATATCCCTTGAATTCGGGATAAAGAAAAATGCGCTCCATATTCGGGTGCCCATCGAACTTCACGCCGAAAAGATCGAACGCCGCGCGCTCCAGCCAATTGGCGGTTTTCCAGAGTGAAGAGACGCTCTCGAGATGCGGTTCCTTGTCGTCCAGATCCGCTTTGAGACGCACCCGGTGTTTCTTGGTAATCGAATAAAGTTGATAAATCACCGTAAACCGCACCGCCGCTTCCGACGGTTGCTGGCGCACATGGGGCGGTGCTTCCATCGAGGCACGCGAGGACCCACCGAATGCTTCGCTGCGCCGCGTGAGGCTATCGATGATGGTCAAATCCGAAAGCATTTTGAAATCGAGCTCGGGATCGTCGCGCAGGAAATGGCAGATCTCGACGATGGCTTCGCGCCGCACGCGAGCTACGTCATCTCCGTGCGGCAAAGTCTCTACCGCGAGCACGTCCTTGGGAAAGCGAGCCTGCAACCGCTCTAGCGAGATTTTGGACATATTATTTTGAGAGGATTTTCTGAAAGAAGCCCTTGCGCCGCCCTGCATCCTCGGCAATGGCCGCTTGGTCGCGCGAAATCAGACTGTGCTTCTGAGTCTGAATTTTGTCTTGCAAAAGTCGCAAGCCATCCAACACCTGCTCTGGCCGCGGTGGGCAGCCCGGCACATAGACGTCCACGGGGATGATTCGATCAGCGCCCTGCACCGTCGCGTAGTTGTCGTAGAAACCACCGGAGCTGGCGCACACGCCAAACGCCATGACCCATTTCGGCTCGCACATCTGCTCGTAGACGCGCTTCAAAACCACCGACTGCTTGACGTTGATGGTGCCGACGATCATGAGGAGGTCGGCCTGTCGCGGCGAAAAACGCGGAAACTCCGCACCGAACCGCGCGATGTCGTACCGGCTCGACGCCACCGACATGTACTCCATGCCGCAACAGGCGGTAACGAAGGGATAGGTGAAGAGCGAATATTTGCGCGCCCATCCGAGCGAACCGGAGACGAGCTTCTCCATGAAGGACTGCGCGTCTTCGCGCCGCGTGACGAGCGCCGGCACGAGCGCGGCCTCGCTGGTCTCTTTCAAATCGACGGGCATTATTCCCCCTGACTTCACTTCCAGTCGAGCGCGCCTTTTTTCCAAACGTAAACGAGCCCGACCAGCACCGTGGCCATGAAGCTCGCCATCTCGGCAAACGCAAACCAGCCGAGCCCCGTGTGCTGCAAGCGCGTGAGCTGGCTAGCCCACGGATAGACGAAAACCGCCTCGACATCGAACACGATGAAGAGCAGCGCCACGAGGTAAAACTTCACCGAAAATCGTTCGCGTGCCGTGCCCGTCGAATCTGAACCACACTCGAACGGATCGTCCTTGATCGCGGACGGACGCTTGGGGCCGAGGATCGTGGCCACGGCGACCATTCCGAGACACAACAGCCCGGTCAGGATGAGAACTGCCAGCGCTGGGTACCAAGGGATAAGGTAGGTCATCGCGAGCGAGAGATTTAAACCTGGTCGGCGGTGGTGTCCATTAGATTTTCAATAGAGTTTGACCAAGCCCACCAGAAAGCTTCCGGGGCAGTTTTCCTGCCAGCTCATGAAGAGACCGTCGTCGGAAAACGTGAGCTGCGGGTGGTCCGCTTGGCAGTCGACGTTAAAGTTGAACGCCGGAGCACCACTGGGGCCGAAAATGTCTTTCGGCACCGGCGTTGGCGCGGTGAGATCGAGGCGGCGCATGAGAAGCGAGGTCCCTCTGACGAACGCGATGTAGACCGTATCGCCACGCGCTGCGGCATCAAAGGCGATAGACGGCCCACCGCTGAGATTTGGAAAGGTTGTCCATTTGCCTTGTCGGGAATTCCACGCCGCACCGGAAATTTGCGGCCCGCCAACGTCCTCAGCGAAAACCAGGAACGGCTCGTGCTGCGCGAACATCGTTCGTGAAACGATTGGACCACCATCGCTGGAGGCGACCGCACCTGTGAAATAGGAGTCTCCGCCAGCGATGACCGCGCCCCCAAGATGCGTCCAAGTGGCGGGCGCCGTTCGCTCGTACACCTGGAGGTAATGTCCGGTTGGGCACACGTCCCCGTTGCACACGGCCGATGCCGCGCCGACAATGCGCGTTCCATCCGAGGCTCCGCTCTCCACGACAGCGTCGTAGCCATAGGGCGAAGGAATATGGATAACCGTCTCGGCAAACCAGCGATCACCGAGCGGATCATACGTCTTGAAATCCCATGCCGAGGTGAACCCGAACAGCGTGGTGCCATCCGTAAAGATCGATTCGGGCTGCGCGTCCATCGGCGTCCAACTTCCGAAGGCACGCTTCAAAAGCACCGACGGCAAGCTGCACTGTTCCGACGCCATCCAATAGATGTCCCCGCCAACCGTAACTGCCTTTTTCGTCTCCTGCGCCTGGCAGCTGGTATCGATGAGCGGACTCGCCAACGTGCCCTGGTCGGCCATCGTTTGAGGACGAACATCCTGGTTCGTCGTCGTAGTTCCTGTTGTCGTTTGCTGGAAAGCGGATTGGGTCCACGCACATGTCCCGGTGCTGGGACCGGCGCCATTGCTGTTGCATGGGAATCGTCCGAGGACCAGCATGCCTTCCGAAGGTGCAATCGCTATGGCCGGATTTGGCGAGATCGAATCCGTGCTCATCCATTCCGCGAATAGCGGGGCACGCGCCACGAAGTTCACCAATTCAGTCGCGTGCGCATTGCGCGCCGGCGAAAGATCGCGGACGGCGCCAATTTTCAGGGCATACGCTTTGCCCAAACCAAGTGGAATGCGCGGTAGCATTTTTACCATGCGGGTTGGCCCGTCATACTTGAGATCGGTGGCGACCGTTCCACCGTCCGCATCGACGATGGTCATGTTGCCCGAGGTCACGGTCAAAGGGTCGAGTGCCTTGTCGAACGTCGCGGTGGCGGAGAGCCAGGAACCCACGCCGCCATCGAGCGGATCGGTTGCCACCAGATGTGGCGGAATGTTGTCCTGCACCTCGACCGTTGCGAGCGCTCTCCCTAAGCTCCCATTGGAACCCTGCGCCGTCACCGCGAACTGCAACTTCGCGTAGGTCGCCGGCGCGGTGAACGCCGCGTTGGCCGTCTGCGCACCTACGAGTTGAATCGGTTGCGCCTCCTGCGAGGTAAAACTCCAGAAGTAGGAAAACGTCTCGGAGGAATCGCCGGAAGCGGCCTTCGCGTTGAGGTGGACCGCACTGTTCACGAACACCTGCTGTTGCGCGGGATGCACCGAGACCGCGGCGACCAGCGGCGCCTGCGGACTCACCTGCATTACGAGCAAGAGGGGATCTGAAGCGACAACGGAATTGGCAGCGTTACGCACAATGAGTTGCACGGTGATGGCCGTGTTCTGCGACTTGGGCGCGGTGAAAAGAGCCGTCTCCTTGGTGGAGGTGATTTGGACGCTCTGATCGGGCGAACTCCAGTCGTATTTGAGCGACTGATGGTTCGGATCGAAGCTCTGGGATCCATCGAGCAACACCGTCGAGCCCGGGCGCACTTGAAGCGGCGCATTCACCACGGCGACCGGGGGCTGAAAAACGAGAACGTCCGTCTTCGCCGGAGCGCTTTGCCCCGCATGGCCAGTTACCACGAGCGAGAAATGGAGCGTCACGGTGGCATTGGGCGCTTCGAACGTTGGCGTTCTTGAGAGAACGGTGCCGTTCGAGGAGAGCGTGACGTGAAACGGATCACTCGGATCTTGCGTCCAAGCAAACAAGAGATCGTCACTCTTTCCGTCCGGCGAGATGCTGCTCGACCCGTCAAGCATTCCGACGGCTCCTGCGCGAACGGGCGCAGCGGTGGCCACGGCATTGGGCGGAAAGCTGCCAGGAGTGCCCGCATCGGTCGCGGTTCCGCCGTCGCCGCCAGCCTGCGTTTCGCCCTGCAAGCTTCCGCCATTTTTGGACACCACGATGTCGCCGAGCTGCGTCGTCGCGCCACGGCTAACGAGCACGTTGCCGACCACCGCGCTCGAATAACTGTCATGGGTCAACGTCACCGCATAGAGCCCGGCAACGAGCGCGGACGCCGTGAAACTTCCGTCGAGTCCGGTGGCGACAGCAGGAGCGGCACTACCCGTCGCCAGCGAACGCGCGGTCACCGTGGTGCCGGTTCCATCGCTGAGCGCGGGTGAGAGCGCGGCACGTCCGGCGATGCTTCCGGTTGATGTGGAGGCGGTGAGATCGGCGGCGAGCAGGACGTCCCCCAGCGAGAAATCTTCGCCGGGGCGCAACGCCACGCCGTCGAGTGTGCGCGCCAGATACCCGTCGCGATAAAAGGAAACGCGCAGTGTTCCAGAGGGCAGTTGCGAGAGCGTGAAGCTGCCGTCGTCAGCGGTGAACGTAGCGAAGGGCGAAGCCGGCACGAACACCGCCGTTCCTTTGTGGCCGCCATCGAGCGAGACGTGATCGGCGCCGCGGACACGTCCGTGGACGCGCGCGTTCTCCGCCACGGTTAGGTCACCGATGGACACTTGCCGTCCGGGCGCAACACCCAGCTCGGACAACTCGAGAATGCGCTGCCGCTGAACGCCGGTGGCCGTGTCGGTGAACCGCACCAGAACGGAACCTTGGTTGACGAGAATGCCGTCGAGCCGGAAGAACCCCTGTTCCCCCGTCGTCGTCGCAACACTTGATCCCAAAAGCTGCACCTGGGCGCCCGCGGCGGGAAGGCGATCCGACGAGCCGGGCAGCGCGTAGACGATGCGTCCCGAGAGCGAACCTGCGCCCAGCGGCCCTGGCAGTGAGAGATCGTGGGTACAACCGAAGGCAACGATCAGCGTGAAGGTGAGTTTGCGCATGGCCGAGCACCCTAGCTCAAACTTGCGCGGCGTGCTCTAAGATGCCGCCTTTTTCGAAGGAGCGTTTATGCGGAAGCTCGGTGGAGTTCATTTCGGCGTGCTCGCGGCCATTGCACTGACAGCGTGCCAGAAGGACCAGACCCGCGCGCAGACGCTGGTACCGGTCTTGACTCGCTTGAGCCCTGTCTCCGCAAGGGTGGGCGACGCCGCCTTGACGCTGACGCTTTCCGGAACCGACTTCGTAGACGGCGCGGTCGTGCTCTGGAACAACGCCAGCCGCGGGACGACGTTTGTGAACGATCACACGCTCACGGCGAGCGTTCTGCTCAGCGATCTGGCGATCGCCGGCACCGCCAACGTTGCGATCTTCGCGCCCAACACCGGCACTTCCAACACGCTCGTTTTCACCGTCAACAATCCCGCGCCCATACTCGCTTCACTGACACCAAACGCGGCCACGGTCGGAGATGCCGGTCTGACGCTCGTGGTGACTGGCGCCGGATTCGTGCGCGCCTCGCTCGTGCAGTGGAACGGTTCAGTTCGCACCACGAACTTTATTGACACGAACCACTTGTCGGCGACGATCCTCTCCAGCGACTTGGCTGCCCCCACCACCGCGAACGTCGTCGTCATCAACGGCATCCCAGGCGGCGGAACTTCCGCATCGCTGCCCTTCTCGATCACCGGCCCAGTGCACGTGCCGCTCACACCCAATCTCCTCGCACTGGGCGCCGATCACAGCTGCGCCATTCGTAGCGGCGGCGTCTTCTGTTGGGGCGCGGGAGGAAGCGGGCAGCTTGGCAACAACGCCGCGAGCAACACCAAGCTCGCTGTCCCCGTTTTCGGATTGGGCAGCGGCGCTCAATCAATCACCGCGGGCGGAGCGCACACGTGCGCCGTGGTGAACGGCAGCGCGCGGTGTTGGGGCGCGGGCTCGACGGGGCAACTCGGCAACAACGCCACATTGAGCAGCAACATCCCGGTTCAAGTT
>JAHFDP010000041.1 GCA_023248955.1 Deltaproteobacteria bacterium | reverse complement strand
GCGGTAGAGTCGCGCCGCGCACGGTGCGCAATTGCTACTCGGTGCTCTCCGCAATGTTCAGAGACGCGGAGATCGCCGGCATCATCGACCGCTCTCCCTGCATCCTCACGAAGCGGCAGCTCGGCTCAATCAAGGACAAGGACCCGCTCTGGCGCGCCACCGCGCTGTTCAAGCGTCCTGAGTTGGAAGCGTTGATCTCAGACGCCCGCATACCGTTCGACCGGCAGGTCTATTACGCGCTCCAGGGCCTCGCTGGGCTGCGTAATGGAGAAGCCTGTGGACTGCGCTGGAAGCATCTGGACGCCGCGGAGAAGCCTCTCGGGAAGCTCGTCATAGCGACGAGCTACGACACCGGGCGCACCAAAACGGACACGAACCGGCAAGTGCCGGTGCACCCAACTCTTGCCGACATGCTCGCCAGATGGCGCGTAAGCGGCTGGCCAGCGATGATGGGGCGAGCTGCGGCAGACGACGACCTCATCGTCCCACTGCCCAAGGGCCTGCGCGTGGAAGCGGGAACAATGCGCGACCGAAATGCCGTTAAGTACCGATTTGTGCGCGACCTCGCGATGCTGGGCCTGCGTCACCGCCGTGCCTACGACCTGCGCCGAACGTTCATTTCGTTGGCCCGCACCGATGGCGCACGTGGCGACCTGCTCAAGCGTGTAACGCACGCGCCCAGCGCCTCCGACATGATGGATCTCTATTCGACGTTCGACTGGGAAGTCCTCTCCGCTGAGGTGGCGAAACTCCAGGTGCGCCGGGAGGCCAGAGGCCAGGTGATCGCCCTCAGCGCGGCCGACGCCTCGGAGGAGAGCGGCGGTGACCATGTAGCCACCATGTTGCCACCTGCCGCAATACTTCAGAACAACTCAAGTATTTTGGCGTCCCTGCGGGGATTCGAACCCCGGTTACAGCCTTGAAAGGGCCGTGTCCTGGGCCTCTAGACGACAGGGACGTAACTGGAAGGCAAAGACGAGAACTCGACGATCAACGACCAAGAAAAGCCGCAGCGTAAATTCGCTCTTGGGGGTGGCCTGGAGGGGGAGTGAACTCCCCCTCCAATACAAACGGGAACAGGTACTAAAAGGTACAAGGATTCGATCCTTCCAGAATAGACGTCTTAATGAGCCGCGGGGGACTCGAACCCCCAGCCAATGGCTTAAAAGGCCATTGCTCTACCAGTTGAGCTAGCGGCTCGTTTGCCGTGGCGGTCTACACCGGGCGCCGCTTTGGGTCAACGCTACTCGCCGCTACTCGTGCCGCTACTCGACAACGACGTCGAGGACGACTTCGTGATCTTCGCACGTCGCGCGCACTTTCGTTTCGCCCTTCGCTGCCGGCCACAGCTTTCCTTCGCTGTCGATGTGGACCACGTCGGAATTGTCCGACTTGAGCGCGACTTGCCGATCGGCGAGTACGCGGCCGTTCAAACCGATCGCACTCACCGCGGGCTTCACCGGATCGCCGTCGGGTTTAAGATGGAACGACGTCGGCGTCGCGCGCACGGCTTCGACCAGCACCACATCTACTGGGACCTCAGCTGTCACACTTCCGTACGTCGCGTTGAGCAGCGCGTGGCCGCTGGCGACCGCCATCACGCTGCCGTGCTCGTCGACCGTGGCCACGAAGGGCTGCGAGCTTTTCCACGTCGGAAACTCGCCGGCGATCTGCACGCCGCGCCGGTTCATCACTTTGCCGTGAAGCTGTAACGCCTCGCCGCGGCGCTTGAGCATCGGCTGTTTGGGGTCGATTTCAATGTGGTCGGCCTGCTCGCAGGCGAAGGCGCAAAGGGCAACGATGGCGATTCCGGAGAGACGCATCATGCGCCGCGCAATAGCAGAGCTGGAGACGCGGCTCAACCTGCGGCGGGCCGCAGTTGCCGGTAGGCTTCGTTCACGCGCCGCATCTGCTCGGGATCGCCGCCGCGATCGGGGTGATGCCGCATGGCCAACTCACGGTAGCGCGCCTTGATCTCGTCCGCGCGCGCACCCGCGCGAACGCCCAACACAAAGTGCGGCTCTGTTTGCGCACTGCTGTCGATGCGTCGCAGAAAGGACTCGAGCCTCGACTTGAGCCGCGCGAACTGCGCGTCCTGTTCGGCGGACATCACGCGCTCGGGAACACGGCGCACACCCGCACGGTGGCGAAATGCCTCGTCGTACGTGGAAGCGTAAGTCCGCGCGCAGGAAGGACAGCGGTGATAGCTCACCGCGGAGTAGGACCGCGACTCCAAGCGAACTTCACAATGCGTGCAGAGCAGAGCATCCATGCCCTTTTTTTATGAAGTCAATCCGTCAACGCGTCAACATTTTGACCGCAGGGGAAAAAGCACCATCGTCAACGTGATCGGGCCGTTGGTGATGGCGCGACGTCGAATCGTCGTCGAGGAAACGCGCTGGGCATAACCAGGCGCGTACCAGGATTCGTCGAAGTGAATCGAAGCCGTCGGAATCGTCGAGAAGAGGAGCAGCGCGATCGGCGCCGCGGCCGGGCCAATCTCCACAGCGCGATCAAACGCGAGTGCAGCGTTGCCGCAAACCCTCGACATCGCCGCAACCTCCGTGAGCGTGGCCTGGCGCGATCGACATTTAGTATCTGCCAATGCCCAGCGTGATTCGAGGAGATGGCGGCCGTCTGCTTCTAAGCGGTCTCGGACCACAATGATTCCCAATCGCTTGTGCAGCGTGACTTCGCGACGATGAATGATCGGTCGCCACGCGGTGTGCTCGCCGACCACGCGATCGAATTCATCCGCCGTTTCAAAAGTGGTGATCCGCGCCTCCGCCTGCTCGGGCAACGCGAAGAGACGTCCGTGGACAAACTCGGCCTGTTCGCGGCCGTCCACCTGCACCGTGCTGTGCGCGGCCGTGGCGCGAAAGCGATCGCGCAGCACGGGATCGCGCGCGTAGACGAAGCTGCCGGGATCGACAATGCAGTCGCGGCCGTCGAACACCACCTCGAGGGCCAACTTGTCATTGTGCGCGTGGCCACCGCAGCCACCCTGCCCGTTCGGCGTGCAGGCGAAGCTGACGTAGTCGTCGCCAGAACGCAGGATGGCGAGGCCACTTTCCGGAAAACATACACTTGACATTTTGTCGCCTGGGGCCAAACCGCGGTAACGGCGAACGCCGTCTGCGCCCGCAATCCAAAACAGCTCCTCCGGCGCGTCGGTGTCCGGAATTTTCAATCGCGCATCGCCGAAGAGCACGGCCCCGAGCGCGGGGAGATAGCTGTGATCGAGCGTGTGACGCGAACCAAGCCACAACGCACGGCAGGAGTCGGTGTCGCCAACCTGCGGCGCGCGCCCGCCCGGCTTGAGGTAGCCGCGCGCAAACGTGATCATGGCAACGAGGCGCGCGAAACCCTCGGGGCCCAACGACGATCCCGCGGAGCGGCAGATCAATTCCGCAGCGAGAAAAAGCTCCAACGCCAATCGGTGATAGCCGGTGGAGGATTCGAAGTGGCCGCCGTCCCCGCGGATCTGCTGCACGATCTGAGCGGACAATTCTCGTTTGCTCATCTCGGCCCAGCGGTGTGCGCGCGGCAATGCCGGAAAGAGCGTGCCGATGGCGAGCAGGCCGAGCAGATCTCCGACGTAATGGTTGGTGAGAACAGCGCCACCGTCCTCGAGGTTGGCTTCGATGTGACGGCCGTGCGCATCGAGGAGCGAATGCATCTGGGTCTTGATGGCGCGCCCCGATGCTGTTTCTCGCAAGAGTCCGTAGCCAAGCGCGAGATTGACGGCGCGAAGCGCTACCTCTTCGGTGCAGGTCCACTGCACGCCTCGCCCAGTCGGACAGGCTTTCGCAAAGGCGCGGACACCCTCGACGAAAGCGACGTCGGCACCGTGAACGAGATCGGCCGCATGCGCGCGAGCAAGTGTCAGCAGATGTGTAAGCCGACCGATCTCCCAAGCCCCGCGCGGGTCCGCGCCTCCTACGAAGAGATCGATTTGTGCGCTGGAACCAAGCGCAAATATTTTCTTGCTGATGGGATCGCGATCAAACGCGATGGGAACGGTCTGGCCAAAACAGTCGGTCTCACCGTTCAAAAGGGTGATTGCTTCGTGACGTAAACGATCCGCAGCGCCCGGAAGCAACGCGGACAGCGCGGGCGCCCACTGCAAGCCGTCATCGAGTGGAAATCGCGCGGCGGCCGCGTCCGACACGATTTCGCGCGGCGCCGCCTCCGTCCGAACCAGACGCCGCACGCGACGAACCACCGCTTGGCCAAAGGACCAAGGACCAAGTGCGCGCGCAATCGACGTGTAATACTTTAGATCATCCATGTATTACGCGAGGCTGAGGTCGCGCAGACGGACGCGAATCTCCTCCACGCGCGCCTCCCAACTTTCGTGGCGAATGGACTCCGCGATCTTGCGCTGGGGTCCACCGCCCGCGGCCAGCGCCGCACGAATGGCGTTCACGAATTCCTCTTTCGTCCGCGCGATGTGGCAGAGCCCGAGCGATTCCACCTCTGGGATCGGCGTCGAAACCACGGGCAGCCCCGCCGCCAGATACTCGCGCACCTTCAGCGGATTGGAAGCAAGTGTGAGCTCATTCACCGCAAAGGGGAGCAGCGCCACGTCGAACGCTTTGCAGAACGACGGAAGCCGCGCATAGGGACGGCGGCCGAGGATCCGAATGTTCGGCGCACCCTTGAGCGCGCTGAGATCTGCTTTGGGCTGACCAACCAACACCACCGTGCCGTGCGGGAATTGATCCGCCACGTAGCGAACGAGCGGCCAATCGATCCACTCGGCGAGCAGCCCGAAAAAACCGAGCACCGGTTTTGGAACCTGCGCCAGCTCAGGCGGCATCGGCGTTTCCGGATCGAGCGCGCGAGAGAAGTGAGCGTAGTCCGTGCCGTGTAGGACGAGAAACGTGCGCGGATTCCACAAGCGCTTGGTCTCCACCAATCGTTCCGCGCTGGCGAAGACCAGGTTGGCGCGGCGGCACAGACGCTCCTCCAGGGCCAGCACCGTTTGGCGCGCGGTGCCCTCGAAGGCACTGAACTCGTCGACACACTGGTAGATGACGAGATCTTCTCCGAGCTCGCCGGAAATCGGCGCGGACGAAGGTAAGAAACTCCACGAGATCGGATGCGAAAAACGAAGCCAGCGCATGGCCAGGCGCACCTGCGCACCCACGATTTCACGGTTGGCCGCGACGATGAACGGCGTTTCCGAAGGTGGCAAAGCGAGCGGCGAAAGGACGAAAAGATTTGGTTCCACTTCGCGCACACCCTGCGTGATGCGAGAAATCCGATCGGCGATTCGACGCACATCTCGCGCAGTGGCTTGCGGTCCGCGCAGCCCGAGCGAGTTGACCCACAGCACGCGGTTGTCGCGCGCCAGGATGCGCATCAAGTGCGTCTTCGAAAGTGGATCGCCGTGCCAGTCGTTGGAGAAGCAGACGATGTCGCGACCGACCAGCGGCGGCGCGGACTCCAGCCGAACGGCGGCGTTACGAGCGACCATGGGCGATCCTTTCGCGTCATTATCCGACTTGACGAAATGTCATGCGGCCCTCGGCGCCAATGAAACGCCGGTGCCATGTTTGCAGCATCCACAACGCCCACAGCTCTTCGGTGCGATCGGCCGCGCCTTTGCGGTGTTCGTCGAGCAGCGTCACCACCGTGCGCAGGCCGCAGCGTTCACGCACGTAACCATCGGCCGCGCTCAATTCGTCACGCAGCCGATCGTGCAGGGACGTTCGAAGCCAATGTGCGAGTGGCACCGTAAAGCCCTTCTTCGATCCGTTGATCACCGCCGGCGCCAATCGGTGCCGCATGGCGCGACGAAGCAGCCACTTACCGACGCCGCCGCGGATTTTCATGCTGCCGGGCAATTGCGTGCACCACTCGAGCAGGCAGTGATCGAGGAACGGCACGCGCAGTTCGAGCGAAGCGGCCATGGTCATCTTGTCGGCTTTGACGAGCAGATCGTCGGGCAGCCAAACGCGGCGATCGAACTCGAGCATCCGCTCCAGCGCGCTCTGCTGCGCCGTCTCGCTGAAAATTTCCGAGGCCAGCTCCACGGCGCGCAGCGGTGAGCCCAATCCGAAACGCGCACGCTCCGCATCGCTGAAGGCCACGGAGACACCGCGGTAACGTACGGCCAGCGGTTGCGAGAGCCACGTTGCGTATTTGGCCAACTTGGGATGCGCGAGAAAACGAATCAGCGGCGCGGCGCGATCCACGGCCGATCCGCAAAGTTCGCGACTGCGCTCGAGCGCTAGCATGCGCCGGTAGATCGGATAGCCACCGAGAATTTCGTCGGCGCCCTCTCCTGAGAGCACCACCGTCACCTCTTCGCGGGCGCGTTTGGCGAGGTAATACAATGAAATACAGGCCGCGTCGGCGATCGGTTCGTCGAGGTACCAGGCCACGTCGCCAATGGCCGCGCCAAACATCGCCGCGGTCACCGTCACTTCGCGGTGCCGTGTACCCAGCGCCTCCGCCACGGTTCGCGCGGCATCCAATTCCGAGGCGCCGTCGGCCGCCGGATAGCCCACCGCGAAGCTGGTCACCTTTCCACCGCGCGCCGCGTCGACCATCATCGCCGCCACCGAGGAGGAATCGAGTCCACCGGAGAGGAAAACGCCGACGGGAACGTCGGACATCAGGTGCGACGTCACGCAAGCGCGCGCACGCTGGTGAAGCACTTGGGCCAGCGATTCGTCGAGCGATTCGTCCGCGCGGCCATCGCCTTCGGTGAGCGGCGCCTGGTGGACTTCCCAGTAACGCCGCATCGAGAGTTTGCCGCGTTCGTAGACAGCGAGATGTCCAGGCAACAGTTTGTTGATCGCTGCGAACGCCGTGCGTGGACCGGGGACGTAGCGCAACGAGAGATAGAGATCGATCGCAGCTTCGTCGACGGCCACCTCGAGGCGTGAATCGCAGAGGAGCGCTTTCGGCTCGGACGCGAAGGAGAGACCGCGATCGAATTGGGCGAAGTAAAGCGGTTTGATGCCCACGCGATCGCGCGCGAGAAAAAGCCGCCGCTTCCGCGTGTCCCAGATCGCCAACGCAAACATGCCGCAGAGCCGCTCGGGGAGCTGCTCACCCCACGCTTCGTAACCGTGCACGAGCACTTCGGTGTCGGCGCGTGTGGCGAAGGTGTGCCCCGCAGCCACGAGCTCTGCGCGCAAATCGGCGTGGTTGTAAATCTCTCCGTTGAAGACCACCTGCACACTGCCATCTTCGTTGCCCATCGGCTGCGCACCGGCGGCGAGATCGATGATCGACAGGCGGCGATGGCCGAGCGCGCAGGGACCGTCCGCGTAAAAGCCGCCCGCGTCGGGCCCGCGATGGACTTGCGTTTTTGTCATGTGCTCGACCAGCGCTCGATCAGCGTTGCGACCGTCACCTTCCACGCGCCCCGCGATTGCGCACATGGCTAAGCGCACTCCCGGTAGATCTGCAGCACCTCGGCCGCGCCGTCCGGCTGCATTTGCGCAACGACTGGTGTGACATGCGCGACGAGAAGCGCACTCGCCAACGCGGTGGCATCGCCGCTCTTGAACAAGATCACGCCCGGTGGTCGCGACACGGCATCGCTCGCCACTACCGTCCGACCTAGCGACAAAGCCTCGCGCACGCTGAGCGCGTCACCATCCGCCAGTGTCGGCCGAACAAAGATTTGCGCCGACTTCATCACCGCGATGGCGGTGGGACGATCGACCGCACCCAAAAGCAGTGCGGCGTTACCGATCGACAATGCAATACTTTGTATTGCACGTGAATGGCTGCCCGATCCGTAGGCAACGAGCGCCGCATCGACACCCTCCGCGCGCAGCTTGCGCACCGCTTCCACGAGGAGCGGCGCGGCGTATTCCGCGCCAGGTCCCAACGCTGCGGTGATCACGAGCGCATGATTCGCGACGAACGGAGCGACTGCAGGAGGAACGGCGCCAGGTGCGCCGACAAACCCGACAAACGGCGTGACCACATGAACCGATCTCGGCTCCACGCCACACCGCACGATCGCGGAGGCGAGCTGCTCGCTCACGCAAAGCACGGCACCGAAGCCAGAACACGCGAGTCGCGCGATCGAGCGGCGCACGCGTCCCGTTAGCCACGCCGGTAAGAGTCCAGAGTGCAGCGTCACCACCGGCGCGGGGCCGTGCGGCGCCGCTGCGACGAATTCGGCGAGCGCCCAACTTTTCCAATTCGCACCGCTGGTGTGCAGGTGCAGACGAAAGCCAGCACGTACATGGCGCGCCACGGTTGCGCCAAATTGGGCGTACCCACCCGCTGGCAAAACGTCGGCCGCCGGCAGCTGACCTTTGCCAATGTCGAGCACCACGACCGTTCCGCCCGCTTCGCGAATCGCTTGCGCCAAGCCGGCGGCGTGAACCGCGACGCCACCCGCGGGCGGCGGATAATCGGCAATGAGAAGGATTCGCGAAGGAGGCAGCTTCGCTGGCGACGGGCGGAGCGCGAAGGCGCGGAGCCGTGGATAATCGCTTTCATCCGCCATCGAATCCTCCGTGGCGAAAACTAGGCACCGAACTGCTTGGCTGCCAGTGCATTAAGAAGACTCAGCGCGTAAACCTCGCTGGGTTCTCCAAGAACGCATACGGACCGTTGCCACAGTCTTCACGATCCTGTTTTTGGATTTGGAGAACTCCGTCGGGCGTAAATCCGAGAACGAGCACGAATGGCCACGGTTGCCAGCCACGCAGCACGGCGCCCTCTCCGTGGCCTGGACCTTCGAAGCAATAGACCGACTGATCGGATATTTCCCCAAACCTCCGATTCACCTGCCCTCCGTTGCGCGGCGCAAATCCGTACAGACCGCCCGCAACTCCAGCCAATGCGTTGTCCATTGAAAACACGTAGACCGCGTCCGTGAGCGGACTGCGCGCCATGAACAATTTGTCCTGTTCGCTTTCCCCGGCCAAGGTGGGCGTCGCCGTAAACCAATAACCCTGCGCGGTGCCGGCGATATCCCAATGCACTTTTCCGCAAAGCGGCTCGACTTGGGCAGGCTGATCGGGTCCGTAGCCAAACAGAGCGCGATACGGAGCGGCCAACATTTCATCCACATAGTCGAGGGGACATTCTGCGTAGCACTGCGGATGAATGGGCGCTCCGTATCCAGTCGGGCACATGTGATCTGGTTTCGCGAAATCGCGACCATCTCTATCGCGCATGTCGTGGAGCCCCATGTCGAGCCCTCCGACCCCACGGATGTCGCCCGCCGTGCCGATGGGCTCACCAGCGCGGACCAGGACGGGATCACCGGGGAGCGTGACGTCGCAGGTCTGCTCCTCCGTACCGCCACCCGTATTGCTTCCTGCGTCCGCGAGCCAGGCGCACCGCGCACGTTGGGCGTCGATGAGCGCGGCAAGGGATGGTTCCGTGATGGAACGAAGGTGAATGAAATAGAGGTCGACGTCGTCGCAAACGCGGGCCGTCAAATAATAGTCGGTGTAGTCGGCGGTTCCGCCTCGAAGCCGAGCGTAGTGGCGCAGGCCCAGGTACTCCAACACCAGGTCCGCCGGCGCGAAAACGGGCGCTTCGATGTCCGTCGCGTCGAAGGGATTTTTAGTATAAAAATAAAAGTGTGGCGTTGGAAAAGTGTGATCGGGTGGCACCAGACTTCCGAGTTGCCCCATGAAATGGACGTACTCGACCGGCACAGGCATCCGTTGAAGGACGGGCTCTTTGCAAAGCCGTGGGGGCGTGCTTGGCCTGCCGCCATCTGAGGGTCCAGCATCCGGGCCACCGTCGAATCCATTGACCGACCCACCAGGCTGCCCGCGCGAGCAGCCCGCAACTGCAAGCATCAGAACGAGAATAGATGGTCGCGAAGCCCTAACTTCAGCGTGCGGCATTCATTCCTCTCAGGGCGCGACGAAGCGTTTCCTCGACTGGATTTACCGCGGCCACGTCACCGTCTTACCGGGTCCGTTACCGTCGCTCGGTCGCTCGAGCAGCCACGCGTGCAGGCGCTTCTCGATCTGCTCCTCTGTCTCGGAAAGAAAACGGCGGCGAAGATTCTGGCGCATGATTTTCGCGCCGATGTCGTAGAGGTCAAAAACGTCGCTGCCGCGATGTGGCCCAGAATCCATTTTTTCATTTTACATCACGACGGCAGCCGAGAAAATTTCCTCGCGTCACGGTTCGCCCTTTTCATGCGGTTTTCGGAGAGCCAATGAAAACGACTCGAACAAGCGTGGTGTTCACCGCGAGCCGCAATCCGAATCGGTAGGAGAAGGATGTCTGCGAAGTTGGCCGGGATCATGAAGCCGTAGCGGGCCGGAAAATTTCGCGGCGGCGAAGCAGGCCGAAGGCACCGTATCCTCCGAGATACAGCGCGCCGTACGCGCCACACTCGAGCAGCGCGCTTCGCATGGCGGACATCGATGGCAGCATACGCACGCTCCACACGGCGCCAATACAGAGCGCACTCCAGCCAGTAAGCGTCGTGAGCTTGCGCCACGGAAGAAGTTCGCGCCAGGTCAAATTCAGATCATGCCGCACGCGTGCGAGCATCATGATGCGCGTGAACACTTCGACGGTAGTCGTTGCGGCGATCGCACCGAGGAGACCCACGCGGATTCCAAGCAGCACCGCCGGAACAGTGATCGCCAACTTGGCGAAATAAAATCTGAACAGGTAGCGCGTGTTTCCGCGTGCGCGGAGGACGCCGTCCAGCGGCAACGCGGCTAGCGGAACCGCCAACACAGCCAATCGAAAAAGCGGAACCGCCGCGGCGTAGCGATCGGTGAAAAGCGCCGGAATCAGTTCTGGCGCCGACGCGACGAGACCGATGCTCAAGGGCAAGAAAAAGAACGCGAGCCAATCGACGGCTTCGTGAAGCAACGCCAACGCTCCGCGACTGTCGCTGATCGCAAGCTTGGCCAAGCGCACTTGCAAGACATCGGAGACCGGCGAGTAAAGCAAGTTGACGATTGGGATTTGGAAGCAGCCGACGGTGTAGAGCGCGAACGTGGCGGGATCGACGGACCAGCCCACGGCGTATTGGTGGAACTGCTGTTGCGGAATGGAGAGCAACATCGCTGCACCGAAGGGAAGCGCGTAGCCGAGTTGATCGCGAAAACGTTGCCACGAAAGTTGTGGCCACGATCCGCGCCACACGAGTCCGACACCGATCGCCGCGCGAATCGCCAACGCCGCGATGCTGCCCCACAGAAATCCGGAGAGTCCCGCGCCGAAAAGAATCGGAACCAGCGCGAAGCTCACGCGCACCGCATCGAGAACGCCGTAGGCGAGCCCCGCTGCGACCAAACGTCCTTCGGCGGTGAGCTGAATTTCGAGCGCCGCGGTGGCGATGAGGAGCCAGGTCATGAGCGCTGTCAGCGGCGCCAGCGGCACGAGCTCGGGATTGGACATGGCGCGGGCAAAAGGCCCGGCCAGAAAAACCATGGCGACCGCGGCCACTGCGCCTGCCACGGCCAGAAAAAGATACGTTTGCGCTACAAAAGTGCGGCGCGTTTCGGTGTCTTCGGATCGTGGTACAAAGTAATACAGCGACTGCGCCATCCCTAATTGCAAGAGGTAAAAGGCCGTGTTGCTGATCAAGAAAATCTGCTTGTACGTGCCGTAGCCCGTGGCATCGAGGCGTCGCGCAAGCACCAGCGGAAGCGCGAAGGACAACGCCGCCGAGAAGCCTCGCCCGACGAGGAGCGGCGTGGCCTGCGAGAGGAGCGAACGCGGGCGCATTAGTCGCTCGGGCTCATTCCGCCGAGCCCACTCACCGGGCGATTGAGCGCGAGCGTTCCGAAGACGTCGTCGAAGTGACAGGCGGTCAACGCGTCGGAATAGCGGCCGCCCGCACCGAGTGAAAAATCCTCCCACAACACTTTTCGTCCCAACCGAAACGAGCCCGCGCCCGGCCGGTTGGGACGATCTTCCGTGGTGACCGCCGAGATAAAATGCGCCGCGCGAAGCGCCTTCACGATGGCGGGATGGTGGTACCCATTTGGATAGGCGAAGTGGCGCGGCGCGCTGCCGAGATGCTCGGCGATCGCGTCGCTGCAGCGCCCGATCTCCCGCACCACCGCGTCCGGCGATTCATGAACGAGCACGGTATGACCAGCGGTATGACCACCGAAGTCCACGCCGTGGGCTTGCATCTCCCGGCACTGATCCCACGAGAGCGGCCGCGCGCCGTCCGGCACTCCTTCGATCGGCAGCAGTCCGAAGCGGCGCTCGAGCTGTTCGGTGATCCGCACCACCCTTGGCGTCGGGTGCTTGGCGAGCAAGCGATCGATCTGCCGGTTCGCGTTCAAGCCCTGCACCTCGGCCAGCGCGGTCACCGCGGACGCGTCCAGTCCAAGGTCGCGCCAATCTCCGCGATCTCGATTCAAGATTTGCAACGCGCGGTACAAGCGATCGTGCGGCAGCGCGCGCTCCGTGCCGATGTAGTCGGTCGGCAAAAAGACATGCGCGGGAACGGCTGCCTCACGCAGCACCGGATAGGCGTGCTGGAAATTGTCGCGGTAGCCGTCGTCGAACGTGATGACCGCGAGATCGCGCGCGGCGCGGCGGCGGCCAGCGAGGACCTCGAGCGCGGTGTCGAGCGACACAACTTCGAACGCGTTGCAAAGTTGACGCACCTGACGCCGAAACGTGTCACGGCTGGTCATCAAGGTGGACAAGCCCGTCGGCGCATCGGTGGCAAAGTCGGCAACAATGCGGTGGTAGCTGACGATTAGGACACGCACGCCATCCTCCGAAACGTGGCTCCATTGGGACAGTCGCGGCCGCGCGCCGGTGTGCTCTAGAATTTTGGCGAACGTCGCTTTCGCCGCGCGACGCAACGATGTGGACAGTGTGATCACAAGGATTCTCCCGCGCGGCGCCACGTCCGCACCGCGTGAACGGCGCGTTCACCCAACACACGTTGCGTGGATCGTCTGAGGAGACGCCCCACGCTCGCGCCCTGTGCCGCCAATCGCGCACGCGCCGAAGCCCGGACGGTGAAACATACGGTCTGTCGGCTCGCTTGCGCCCACTCGAATTTGTAGGGCTCCGAACCGCGCAGAAAATCCAGCTCGGTGCATCCCCATTCGAAGGCATCGCGCATCACGCGGCCGAGCAGCACCAGTCCCGGGCTTTTGTTGCGCCAAACTGGATCGTACCCCGACTGGTAGTAGAGAAGTTTGCGGCCGGCGTGGATGGCGTAGACGCTGGCCAACGCGCGGTCCGCGCAGAAGAGGGTGTAGAGCCGCAGTTCGCCTCGCGCGGCGAGACGGTCGGCGACTTCGCGATGAAAACGAAGGAGCGCGTCGCCACGAATGCCGTCGGAGCCGCCGTCCGCGGACCAGCGCGCTGCGTGCAGCGTGAAGAAGTGCTCCAGCGCGACAGGAACCGCCGCCGGATCTTGGGTCACCTCGATACGGAAGCCCGGCAGCGGCGCGAACCACCGCTCACGGCGGCGCAAATTTTCCGCACGTCCCGACGCTGCCAAAAACGAATCGAACGTTCCAACGCAACGAACGTGCGGACAGACGAACCGTGGCTCGCACACGCGCTGTCGCTCCGCCGAAGGACCCGCGGGAAAGAGATCCGCCAACGTCGAGAGCGCCGGGCTGGCACCGTCGATTCCGTCGAGCTCAAGAAGATCCCAGCTACCTGCATGCACATGCATGGCAAGCGCTCGGACCACGACCGCCTCTTTTCCCGTCGGTGCTAGGGCGTCGAGATAGTCCGCACCAGATGGACCATCGCCGAGGAACGCCCACCGGTTGAGCAAGAGACCCGATCGCCACACGCGCTCCTCGAAGAGCGGCCACAGTCCAACCATTTTCTCGTCTTCGTAGGCGCACACCACGCGCAGCTGCCGACCGGAACCAAAGTGGCGCCACCAGGCGAGGCACCAGGTCGGTGACAGAAAAAAATTCAGCGCCGCGCTCTCCTCCCACAGCGACTCCCACGCGGGCGTTGCTTTCGTGAGCGCGGAGCTGTTCTCGACGACGGTCAAACGCAGCGCCTTCATCCGCGCACCGCCGCCCGCACTTCGACGATCATCCGGTCGATGTCCTCGTCCTCGAGATCCTGATGGCACGGCAGCTCCAGCACCGTTTCGCGCAGCGCGTCGACTTCGGGAAAGGTGCCGAGCGCCGGACCGTGCGGATGCGGCGTGCGCCAAAAATCGATGGCGGAAATGCCACGTGCCAAGAGCCGCGCCAGTACCCGCGACTTGTCGAGCGTCTCCAGCGGAACGAAGAGCGGACAGACGCCGTCAGAAAGATCCCGGTTGAACGAAGAGCCCTCGAACGCCGCGGCAAGTCGCTGGTAGTTGCGGCGCCGGCGCTGAACAATGGCGGCCAGATCGAGTCCGCGGATGATCTGATCCGAGAGCGCGCTCATGCCGAGATCGGCGTTGCCCACCTCGAACCGCTGCGTTCCCGTCGACACGCGCACCGCACCGCGCTGCCGCGCCATCCAACGCGCCGCTTCGCGCAAGCCCGTTCGCAACGGCGTCGTCCACGCGCCCGCGCGCAATTCGAGATTCGCCATCAACTGTGATGCGGCGTGCGAGGCAGTCGTGAGCAGCGTCGGCGCATGCGACGCCGACAAGAACGCTAGGTCGCGATCTTTCACCACCAGCGCGCCACCATTGGGGACGGGCAACGTTTTGTAGAGACAAAAAATCGCCGCGTCGCCAACGGTCCCCAGCCAACGTCCGCGGTGCGACGACAACAACGACAGCGCGCAATCCTCGAGGAGAAAAAGCCCGCGCTCGCGACAAAGGTCCGAGAGCCCGTCGAGGTCTTGCGGAAAACCGGCGTAGTGAATCGCGTAGATGGCGCGCGTTCGCGGCGTGCACTTAGCGCGCGCATCGGCGAGATCGAGTTGCATGCGCCGATCGACGCGCACCCAGACAAGGTGCACACCCGCCGCGCGAAGCGCGTCCACTTCGACGCCGTGAAAATAGGCCGGCATCAACATCTCGCTGCCCGCCAAATCGAAAAGATTGGCCGCGTGCCACACTGCATTGCGCGCGAAGTACCAGTAGCGCGCGGAACGAATTCCGAACGGCGGCGGCAACGACTCGGCACGCACGTTCGCGTTGGGCAGCAGCATGTGCGGCCACAGTGTTGGCAACGACGGAATCAGACGCGTTGCCCCCCCGATCGCCTGTGGAACCGGTTTCAGCGCGACACGGCGCACGAAGTCTGAATCAACGTTCAACGCGCGCATGTCCACGAGTCCAGCCTTTCACGAGTGGCGCCACCGTAAATTTCGCCGCGCACAATGCGCGGCCCATGGGCGTGGGGCGAAAAATGGTGAGCCAGCGGTGGGCGCGCACGGTGCTGGTCCAGTCGAGCTTCCACGGCATGCTGGGGCCGAGAAAATCGAGTTCCAATAAGTTGCGATCCACGCAGTCGGTCAACACGTCGCCGAGCAGTTGTTGCCCGGGCGAGCAGTCGCTGGTGGCTTCGTCGAAGCCGCACTTTAGAATATAATATTTTCGATCGCTCATGAGCCCGAAGTGAAAGGCCACGCGCGTGGCGCCGACTTTGAGAAACGAGAGCGACAGCATTTTTTCACGCGCCGCCCAACGTGCCAGCGCTGAATAAAATCCGACCGTCTGCGGGGCTGTGGCGATCGCTGTTTTGCCGCGCCCTTTCCAGCCCGAGGCTTCGAGACGAAACGCTTCTTCGAGCAGCGCTTCCAGGTCACGTGATCCGTCGGCGCGTTCGAACTCCACGGCGCCATGCGTGGATAATTTTTTTCGGCGACGTCGCAGATTCGCGCGGAAGTGCGCGGGCAGCTTGGCGAAAACGCGCTCCGCGGCCGTGCCTGAGCCTTGCGAGAATTCTTCCAGCGCAACGTAGGGCGAACGCTGCGAGCACCAGGTTCCCGTCGGATGGCCGTCGTCCGCGGCAAGCTTGGAAATCACCGAGAGCTCCGGTGCGCCTTCCGGAAGATCGCGCAGCAAAAGCACATCCCACGTTGCCTCGCGCACCCGTTGCCACAGCGCCGCCAGCGCTGGTGCAGCATCGCCTTCGCCGAGCGCGAATCCGCTGCGATTCGAATGGTCGTTCGCGGGTAACGTCAACATTCGCACGGGTACGCCGAGCACCCGTCCCTGCTGCGGAACCAGCGCCGCCGCCAACCGAACGCGTCCGCCGGCGCGAACGAGGTAAGTCAGCGGTGAAGCGGACGGCGCGAAGTTCTCGAGCCAGATTCGCTGGTACTCGTGACGAAAAAAGGGATCGCGGCGCGGTCCTTCGGCGAGCACGCCGTTCCAAGCTTTCTGCGCGGAAGCAAAAGCTTCGCGACCTTCACGCACCTCCACGGCGCAATGGAGCGCGCCTCCTTCCGCGGGCACGATGCGCGGCGCGCCAGCGTCGTTGCGCGACGTTTGCACAAGCGCGACACGCGACGTCTGAAGTCCGCTTCTCATCGCGCACCCTTTCCGAAGAGCACCGTCTTGCCGGTGTGGAAGATGACCAGCAGGTTGAGAAAAAGGGAGCGGTGCTTCATGTAATAAAGATCGAACTCCAACTTGGCGCGCGCGTCTTCGATGCTGGCGCCGTAGGGGTAGCGAATCTGTGCCCAGCCGGTGATGCCTGGTTTGACCGCTTCGCGCAGACGGTAAAAAGGAATCTGCCGCGCGAGCTGATCGACGAAGAAGGGCCGCTCCGGTCGCGGACCCACGAAGGACATGTCGCCGCGCAAGACACACCAAACTTGCGGAATTTCGTCGACACGACATTTTCGCAAGAGCGCGCCGAGCCGAGTCATGCGTGCATCGCGCTCACCCGCCCAGACAGGGCCGGTGCCGGCTTCGGCGTCGCAACACATGGTGCGCAGCTTGATGATTTCGAACGTACGACCGCCCTGCCCGACGCGATCTTGCCGGTACAGGAGTGGCCCCGGCGAATCGAGTTTGATGAGGATGCTCACCAGCGCGAGCGCCGGCGCGGAGAGAATGAGGATGATGAGTGACATCGCGACGTCGCCTATGCGGAGCAACGAGTCAGCCAGCACCGACTGCGCGAATCCATCTTGGAACGCCAGCTCCGAGGGCCGCAACACCGCGAGGGGAAGCCGCCGCAGCGCGCGTTCGGAGAACGTCGACATCTCCAGCACCTGAACACCCGACGCGCGGCAACGCAGGAGCTGTTCGACCGGACTGCCGCGGCGATCGTCCGGCGCCACAACAACGATCGACGCGCCAACGCGGCGCGCGAGGGAGAGCAGATCCTTGTCCCCGCTGAGAACCTGTGCGTCGTTCTCGCCGATGAAGCCGGCGATCTCATATTCGCTGCCGGCGCCGCTGGTGATGGAACGCGCCAACTCGCGCGCCCGAGCACCGGCGCCGAAAACGAGCAAGCGAACGAGGCGTCCCGGTTGCGCCGCGGCCCACGCCGTTCGCACCAGCAACGCCGCACCGCACGCACCACCAAAGGACGCCAGCAGCGCGCCCGGCGGGAATGAGAGACGAAGCAGCAGCGCCATGGCCCCGCACGCGCCCGCGGACGCTCCCAGCGCGACGAGGAGTCGCGGGCCACTCCGCGCCTCTGTTGCGGCGCGCGAAAGGTCGTAGAGATCCACGAGGTAAAACAATCCCAACAAAACGCTCAGCGGTGCGCCAACCGTCGCGACGAGCACGGGTGCGCCGGAGAGGAGAAGCGCGATCGAAATCGCTGCGGCCAGCGCAAATGCTTCGAGCGCAAAAAGTCCGATCTGCCGCGGCGAGCAGTAGTGGGAGAAAACGCTGACCATTTTGCCTCCACGCCGCTAGCGACCGTTGCCCAACGCGCGCCGCGGAACCGACCGTAGCTCGACGCGATTGAGAACCAACCCCACCACGGCCACGCCGCCCAACGAGTCGAGCGCTTGCATCACCGACTCACGCTGCGTGTCGTTCGCGCGCACCACCATCAGCGTTGCGTCCGCTTGGGCGCAGACGATCGGCCCGTCGGCGTTGCCAATCGCTGGCGGCGCGTCGAGGTAGATCTCGTCGAACGATCCACGCAAGTCTTCGAGGAAGAGCGTCATGCGACGCGAGCTAAGCAGCGCTGCGCTGCCTTCACCAGCGAGTTCGCCCGCAGCGATCACCGTCAGCGCACTGTTGGATGCTCCGCGCCTTCGCGCTACGCCCGTCGCCAGGTCCTCAACTGTGCTCATGGCAACTTCAAGTTCCGCTCGGCCGGCGAGAACCTGTGCCAGCCCGGTGTGGCCCACGAGTCCCAACAGCGCGCCGACACTCGGGCGGCGAAGATCGCAATCGATGAGCGCCACGCGCCGGTCGCGGTTCGCGCGTGCCGCGGTCAGTGCGAGGTTCACCGCGGTGAAGGTCTTCCCCTCTCCGTGCATGGCGCTGGTGATCGCAATGACGGGAAGCGTTTCCGACGCTCGCATGCGCGCCAGTCGGTGGTAGAGCACGCGAAATTGTTCCGCCGTCGCGCTCGCTGAATCGGTCACCGCAACGCACGTTGCGTCCAGCGCCAACCCGCGCCCATTGCCGTCGATCCGCTCCAGAAATGAGGCCCGACCCACTACAGCTTTTTCGCCCATGTTCGCTCCTAAGAAGTGCGGGGACAAAAGATGGTCACGATCCGCTCGGTCCGCGAGCGACGACGTGATCCATGCTGGGCACCAAGGCCAACACGGGAAGCCGCGCCGCCGCCGCCGCTTCTCCACTGCTCCGCAAACTCGTGTCGCGTGCATCCACGGCAAAGGCCACCACACCCGCGAGCACGAGCGCCGCGAGAAACGCCAGCGTGAAATCGTGCGCGCGATCCGGTCCCGACGGCGCATCGGGAACCTTCGCCGCGTCGATCAGGCGGTAACTTGCCGCGTCCGATTTGCGCTCGAGCTCAAGCGCGACCTCGGCCTCCACCTGCTTGGAGAGGAGTTGTCCATACTTCGCCCTGAGAACTTCCTGCTCACGCGTAAGCACGGAAAGTGACGCGCCCCATTTCGGCGCGGCGTCAACGTGCGCTTGAATGAAACCCATCTGCTTCTGGTGGTTCACGATGTCGTCTTCGCTCTTGCGCACCTCTGAATTCATGCGCCGCAACTCGAGATCGTCTTGTGCCGCACGCGCGCGTGCCGAAGTGAGACTTGCCTCGATCGCCGCCATCTCGCGCCGGGCCGCGGCCACATCGGGGAAGTCGTCCGTGTATTGCGCCGAGAGCGCGCGCACGTTGGCCACAGCGGTTTCGCGCAAAGCGGTGAGCCGTCCAACCTCGGTGTCGTGGCCCGGTTCGCCGACACCGATCATGGCGCGTCGATGTTCCGCTTCGCGTCGGAACGTCTCCGCGATCTCCACCAGCTTGTTGTGGCGATCCAGCTCGCGCAGATTTCCTTCCACCGCTTCCGGCAGCTCGGTGGCATGGGCGCGTTTGAACGCATCGATGCGCCGCTCCGTCTGCTCCACTTGATCGCGCATCTCGCTGAGCGCAACGCTGACGATCGATTTGGTGCGCGAGGCCTGTCGCTCGCGGAGCGCGAGATTGTCCTCGATGAAAATCGCCGCCAACCGGTTGACCACGCGCGCGGCCTGCTGCGGATTGTCGAATGTAAAGTAGACGCTGAACACGCCCTCTCCGTCCGCGTTGATCTCGAGATGGCGTCGCAACAGCGCCACCGCCGCATCCGCGCCATGGCGCGCGCGATCCCTCTGGTAGAGATCGAGTTCGGTGATGACCCGCTCGAGCGTGGAGCGCGCCAGGAGCTGCTGGCGCACGGACTTCACGCGATCTTCGACAGTCCAGGTTACCGCCGGCGTGATCAGATCCGCGTGTGGCCGGTTGGGCTCGGCGAGCACTACCGCACCCACGCGGTACTCTGTGGGCAACGCCGCGATTACCACCGCCGCGCCCGCGATCACCATCGCCGCCGTCGCGGCCATCAGCCGCAAGCGGCGCCGCACCACGGCCAACATTTCGAAAACGGTGTACGCGCGATCCATCACGTTCTCCCTTCATGGAGCTCTAGCGACGACGAGTGGACGACCAGCCAACATTCGCATTCACGAGATTTCGCTCGAGCGCGGCGGCGCCGAATCCAGAAACACGCGTCGCGCCAACGCCGAAAAAAAATCCATGTGTCAGCGCGTATTCACCGCGCGCCTCGACAACGTAACCATCGACCATTGCTCCGCGCCTTCGCGCTCCGCCCGTTGCCAGCAAAGCTGGCGCCTCCTCCACTGCTCCGCGCCCTCTCGCTCCACCCGTTGCCAGCCAAGCTGGCGCCTCCCACCCCTCGGCCGGGTTGGAGACGCTGCTATTGCCGTAATAACCAACGCGGCCGGAGAGACGGAGCGACGGCGTAAGCCACCAAAAGCCGCCGCCCTCCGCGATGTCGCCCACCAGCGCACCAGCATGATTGGCGCCGATGACCAAGTCGTGGATCAGATCGGCATGCAGCCCGCGGCTTTCACGCCACGCGATCTCAATGGCGGCGGAAGCGCGTGGGAGAAAAAAAGCGTGATGCCCCTCGTCGTACATTTGCGGTCCAAGCAGCAGATCGAGATCAACGTGCTCACTCACCCGCCGTTTCCACTCGGCAGAGAGGCCGAGCCCAGTGCCGATGACGCTGGTTGACGCGAGCATGAAGAGCTGCGCGCGGCCGACAACGCCCAGCACGTCACGCGGGTCCAGCGATTTGAACCAGCCGTTGTAGGGAGAAAGTCGGATGGTCGAGGTGCCATCTTCGGGAACGAAAACGAGCGCGTCCTCGCGAACGCCAGCGAAGAGCTCGTCGGTCGGCGTGAAACGAAACGTGATGCCGAATTCGCCATCACCAAGGGCCGCCGCACTTTGTGGGCGCAAGAACCCCCACCGCGCAAGCGCCAGTTCGTCGCTAGCGTAACGTCCGCGCGCGTCCCACCGCACCAGCAACCGCGGTGTTCCCCACACCTGCCCAAGCAGGTGCAGATCGTGATCGAGCACCCGAGCGCCGCGTCCGCCGTACCAGAGAAGATCGCCGGTATAGTCGATATCGCCGGCAACGCGTTCCCCGCGAACCGTCAACATCAGATCGGGTGTCACGCTCGCGATGAGATCGCCGCCGTCTCCCGACAAGAGCACGTTGGAGTCGTAAGCGCCGCCGAGGGTGAATCGACTGTCCAGCGCGGTGCGCGCCGCGTTGGCCTGCGCCGCGGCGAGCAACACCGCAACAAGCAGCGCCGCGATTGGAATCGATGGGATCAGGTGGCGCATGGCGGCTCGTTTAGCGACTTGATTTTTTGTCAAGGCACGTAAATCGTGTCGCCAGGCTCGATGGGCATGGTGGTTTTGCCGTTGAGGAGATCGGCGTAGTCCACGCGGTAACGGACGCCGACACCGCGAACCACCTGCACTTCATCGCGTGAAGAAAAGGGCCCCGCGCCGCCGGCCATGGCCAGTCCTTGCAAGAGCGTGATCGCTTCGTGGATCGGATAAACGCCCGGTTTTTCGACTTCACCCACCACATAAAAGTGAGACGCATTGACCTCGCGCACAATCACCGCCACCTGCGGATCTTGAACGAGGCCCACCAGCCGCTTTTCGATCGCGGCGCCAATCTGCACGGGCGTTTGGTCAGCGACTTCCACGTCGCCCACGAGCGGCAACGTCACGCGTCCATCGGGCCGAACCGGAACGATGCGCGACATCTCGCCATTGCGCCACACCGCGATCTCCAAGACGTCGCCGGCACCCACGCGGTAGTCGCTCACCAATGCCTTCGGCGGCGCCGTCGGTAAATTCGTTCCGTGCGCGCATCCCCAAGCCAGAACAAAGAGCCATCCTGCCCGCATGCTCGCCTCCGGTCGTGACGCGGATCCGCCACGCTTTTGAGAACCAAGCAGGCGCTGTGCCACAGCAGTTGTGCGAGGAGTCGAGAGGAGCGACGACCATGAAAGGCAGCGTGATTCCGCGCTGTAGAAAAATGTTTCCTAGGACGAGCGACGTTGAACCGTGATCGCGCCCACGTTCTTAGGCGGACAACCAGAAGGCTCAGGCGAGCGCGCTGGCACGGCAGTTGGATCTCTTGACTGTGCAAGCTCGCGGGGGGGCCCGCCTTGTTTCGGGGGAGCACATGATCCGTACAGCGGTTTGGACGACGTTGACGTTCGCCACGGCAGCCGCGGCGCTGGCAGCATTCAAGACCAACATCGGTGTTCTGGAGCCGACGCTGCTCATCGCGTCTGGAGCAATGCTGATGGCCGGGGCGCCGGTGCTGCGCCACACGTTAACGCCACAGGCCCCAGAGCCTGTTGTGCACCGTGTGCAGACCAAACTCGTACCAATGCACGCGACGAGTTGAACCCACGCTTACCCACTCGCCAACGTACTGGCCTGCTCGCGCGGATCGATGATCCCGCACTCCTTCACTTTGTAGAGCAGCGCCTTGTAGCTGATCTGCAACAGCACCGCGGCTTTGCGCTTGTTCCAGTTGGTCTTCTGCAGCATGCGGTGAATCGCTTCGCGCTCCGCAAGCATCGCTGCGTGGCGGCCGATCGCTTTCAGGCTAACCGACTCCGGCTGCAGCGACGTCACGGACCCGATGGCCGCCCCAGATCCCTCCTCCGAATTCTCGGCAAGCACGCTGGTGCGCGGCGCGGCGGCCATGCTCGATCCCGGCGACATCGCCGTCGAGATCGCACTGCTTGAGGGCCGGCGCCCCGCAAGCTCTTCCAACACCAGCGAGGTGTCGCGCAGCACCACCAATCGCCGCACCATGTTTTCCAACTCGCGCACATTGCCCGGCCACGCATACGACGCGAAAACCTGCATCACTTCTGGCGGAACCGAAAACGCGCCGCCTTTGTATTTGTCGCCATATTTTTTGAGAAAGTGTTCCACCAAAAGCGCGACATCGCCGCGTCGCTCGCGAAGCGGCGGCACCGCGATCGAGACAACGTTCAAACGGTAATAAAGATCCTCGCGAAAATTACCGCGTGCGATCTCCTCCTCGAGCGCGCGGTTGGTGGCCGTTACCACGCGCGCATCCACGCGCACCGGTCGCTTGCCGCCGATTCGGTAAAATTCCTCGTCCTGCAAAACCTGCAACATCTTCGCTTGCAGCGACGGATGCATCTCGCCGATCTCGTCGAGAAAGATCGTGCCGGTGTTGGCCAATTCGAACTTGCCGGGCTTTTCGCTGGTGGCGCCCGTAAACGCACCACGTTCGTGACCGAAAAGCTCGCTCTCCAAGAGTTCTGCGGGCAATGCGGCGCAATTGATTTTGATAAACGGCCGGCCGTTGCGATTCGAGCGCGTGTGCAGCTGGCGCGCCACGACTTCCTTGCCAACGCCGCTCTCGCCGCGAATCAGAATCGGAACATCGGTGTGCGCGACGCGCTCCACCATTTCCCAGATGCGTTCCATCGCGGGACTGGCGGAAACGTAATCGGGCGGTGCGAGACGACCACGTCGCTCGGGTTTCAACTCGACCGACGTGGCAATGGGACTTGCCACCGCTAGAACGCGCGCCAGCGCATCGCGAAGCTGATCGACGTCGAATGGTTTCGCCAAGTAGTCGCTCGCGCCGAGCTTCATGGCGCGCACCACGGTCTCCGCCTCGCCCAACGCGGAGAGCGCGATCACCGGTGTCTGTTGGTCGTTCATCCGGTACCTGCGCAGCACTTCGAATCCATCAAGCCCCGGCATCCGCAAATCGAGCAGCACCAGCGCAGGTCGGCGCGGCCCTTCGGTCAACGCCGCAAGCGCCGCTTCACCATCGGCAGCGGTCGTCACGCGAAATCCCTCGGTCGTCAGAAATTCGGTGAGGTAGTCGCGCACATCGACATCGTCATCGATCACGAGCACGCTAGTGGGTCGATCCATCTGGACTCCCGTGTTGAACGTGCGCTTATCCGTCGAATTCTCCCCACGACCCGCGCGATTTGCCCGGATGTTCGGCGCAAATCGGAAGAATTGGGACTCGAACAACGCCTTTTGAATGCATCGAGATGGAGTGCAGCAAGGGGTATGCCGGACAGCCGCTTGCGCGCTCGCTCACGGCCAACAATTTGACCGGGGCCCACAGATGACTTGAGAATCAACGTTCCTCGAACCCACGGTGAGTCATGGCCGAAGCCAACGGAAAACTCGTCACGATTCCCGATCACCTCTGGGACGCGCTGACCGCGATGTCGCGCGACATGGGCATCGACCGGGAAATTTTAGTGGCGCAAGCGGTTCACTTTTTCGCGCATGCGGCGGGCTACGTCGCGCCCAAAACGGCCGACGTTTCGATCACGCCGAATGAAAATGAGGTCGAGGCGCCGATTGGTTCAGCGCACGAAACCAAGGAGCCAGGGCTCTTCGCCGATCCACGCGCGAACGTCTCCGGGACTTCGTTTCCAAGTCCAACGTCGCCCTCGCAGCAACCGGTTGTAGAGGCCGCGCCGATTGCCGTGCCTGAAAAACGGGCGGCGACACTGGAACCACCGTTGGAGCTCGAGAGCCGAGAAAATTGGAGCGACCGCGCGCCGGAGCAGGCGGAACCGATCGTTGACGAGAAACAGATCGATGACTCTCTGCTCGGCGACGACGCCGCGCCACCTTCCGACACCGGAGAGCAGGCGGCGGTTTCGCCTTCAACAGCGTTACCCGACCCGATTCTGATCATCATGGGCGACGGTCGCGAACTAGAGCGGGTGGGAAAAGATCGCTTCGTTCTGGGGCGCGGCAAGCACTGCGACCTCGTCATTAATTCGGGAAAAGTTTCCCGCGAGCACGCGGCCATCGTGCGCGAAGGCGAGGCCTACTACATCGAAGATCTCGGATCGTCGAACGGGACCTGGTTCGACAAACGGCGCATCACGCGGCGAAAAATTGAAGACGGCGACGAATACTTCATCTGCTCCGAAAAACTGACCTGCGTGTTTAGGTGATCGCACCGTTTACCGTATACGCAGCGAATGTCGTTCTCGTTTTGGCGCTCGCCATTTGCGTGGTTACCGATCTGCGATCGCGGCATATTTACGATGTCGTTACCTTGTCGGCGCTGGGGGTCGGGATCGGTCTGCATTTCCTGGGCGGCTGGTTGGAATTGCAATCGTCACTCCTCGGAACCACTGTGGCCGCGGCTCCTTTTCTTGCCGCCTTTTTTTTCGGATGGATGGCCGATGGCGACGTCAAACTGATGGCCGCGGCCGGCGCGCTCAAAGGTTGGCCCTTCGCGCTGGGCCTCCTTCTCGCGGTCTCCATTGCCGGCGGCCTTCAAGGCATTCTCTGGATTGCCGCCGCGCGCCTGCGCAAGAAGCCCGCGCCCAAACATCTTCCCTACGGCGTCGCCATCGCCACGGGCGCCCTCGTTTCCTTGCTCGTCGAGTATAACGTCGTATAACGTATGTATTTCATTTTCTCAGGGAGAATTCCGTCCCCCATGCGCTCCGCTCTCCTCGCCACGTTCACGTTTTTGTCGGTTGTCCCGAGCGCCGCCGCGCAAGAAGGCGGCAACATCACCCTCGGCATCGGACAGCAGAAGACACTCTCCGTCCCAGGCGTGACTAAGGCCTCCATCGGCAACGAAGAAGTGGCCAGCGTGAAGTCCGTTGGCGCCAGCGAAATTTTACTCACCGGTCTTTCCGAAGGACGCACGTCGCTCTTGTTGTTCAAGTCGAGCGGCCGCATCACCTACTCGGTCGTCGTTCACCGGCAGGATCCGCGCGAGGTTGTCAGTGAAGTGCGCGCCCTCCTCGGCGATCGCGAAGGCGTGCAACTGCGCATCGTCGGCGATCGCATTTACATGGATGGAGAGGCGCTCACCACCGACGACTTCGAACGCGTGCAGCAGATCACGCAGCTCTATCCCAACGTCAGAAGCTTCGTACGGGCGAGCAACAACGCCAAAAAGTTGGCCGCGCAAAATCTCGTCGGCTCCTTTCAGAAAGCGGGCATGAAGAACATCAGCGTGAACGTTTACGGCGCCACGATTTTTCTCGAGGGCAGCGTCGAGTCGAAAGAAGAGTTGCAGAAGGCCGATCTCTTGGTGCACGCACTCGGCGAAAGCGCGCACAACCTGTTGACGGTGGGCATCAAGCGGATGGTTCTCGTCGAAGTGCAGTTCGTCGAGCTTCGCAAGAGCAACGATCTCAAGTTCGGTGTGCAGCTGCCGCTCAATTGGCAAGGCAGCGCGGTCACCGGTACCGGCAACGTCGCGCACGATTGGTTTCCCCTGCCTGGAAATCCCGCCAACACGCTCAATGTGGGTGGCGTCGTCTCGGCTGGCAGCAGCTTCGCCTTCGGTGCTGGTCAGAACAATGGATACGGGCGCGTGCTCTCGCAACCGCGCCTGGTGTGTGCGTCCGGTGAAGAGGCCTCGTTCCACGTCGGCGGCGAGATCCCCATCGTTACGGTCACCGCCAACACCACGGCGATCGAGTTCAAACGGTTCGGCGTGCTCCTCAAGTTGAAGCCCAACGCCGACAAGCAGGGCAACATCACCACCGATATCGATTCCGAAGTGAGCGATATCGATCGCACGCTCACCGTGAACAATGTGCCCGGCTTCTCCATTCGTGAAGTGAAGACGCAGGTCACCGTGAAGCATGGCGAGACCATCGTGCTTTCGGGGATTTTCAACTACGACGAACAGAAGAACGTTTCGAAGTTTCCGTTGCTCGGCCACATCCCGATCATCGGCGAGCTCTTGAAGAGCCGCGGCTTTCTCGACAAGAAAACGGAGCTGGCGATTTTCGTCACGCCGAAAATTGTCAATCCCGACAGCGAGCGCATTCAGAAGCTGATCGAGGACGCCAAGGATCTCTACAAGTCCGCCGGCGATCAGGTTTCGTTCAGTATCTTCGACTGAGAAGACCATTTTCGTCTCGAAGAACGAGGAGAAGGCGGGACGCCTTTGGGTCGTTCTGGCCATCGCGCTACCGGTGCTGTTGTTTTTTGCGCCGGTCCTTTTTTTCGGAAACGCACTCTACTTTCGCGACGCCGGACTCTATTTTTATCCGCACAAAGTGCTGCTCGCCGAAGCGCTGCGCGCGGGCCGGTTGCCCCAGTGGAATCCATTCGAATATGGCGGCACGCCATTGCTCGTCGATCCCAACTTCAACGCCTTTCATCCGCTCTCGCTTCTCACCTATCTCGTTCCGCTCCCGCTCGGCTTCGCGCTCTTCGTTGCCGTGCATGCAGCGGTAGCGGTGGCCGGCACGTTCGCTCTGAGCCGCGCGCTCGGCATCGATCGAACCGGAAGCGTGGTCGCCGCGCTCGCCTTCGCCTGGAGCGGAACCTACGTCTCGCTCGTTGCCAGCGGCCAATCCATTGCGCCGAGCTGGTTACCGTGGCTCTGCGCCACCGGCGTTTTTCTCGGACGATCGCCGTCGAGGCGAACCGCGGCGAGCGCGGCCTTGGTCGCGGCGCTTCTCTTTTTTTCCGGAACGCCGGAAGTTGGCGCCTGTGCGATCTTCCTCGCGGCGCTCTTTGCCGTGAGCGTTGCGCAGTCAGGTACACGCGTTCGGACGGGCGCAGTTTTTTTCAGCACTCTGCTTCTCGGCGCGATCATCGCCGCCGTGCAGATTTTACCGACCGCGCTTTTTCTGCGCCACTCTTCGCGCGCGACTGGTTGGTCCTTTGCGGAGGCCACCGACTATTCGCTTCATCCCCTTCGTCTGCTGAATCTTCTCTTCCCCTTTTTCGCGGGTGCGGTCGATTCGCCGGGCGCTTCGAGTTGGTCACTCAATCCCGGTTTGCAACGACCCTACGTGCAGGAGATTTACGCGGGTGGCGTGGTGCTGCTGCTCGCGTTCGCCGGCTTTCGATCTTCCGTCGCACGCGTGCCGCGCATGGTTCTCGTCCTGGCCTCGACCGCGCTTCTTCCGCTGGCCTTCGGCGCCTACACGCCGCTCTACGCGTTTCTCTTTCGCGCATTCCCTCTGGTGCAGCTCATTCGTTTTCCCGAGAAGCTGGTGATTCCACTCGCGCTGGCGATCGCCATCCAGGCTGGCGCAGGTTGGGAAGTGATTCGTGAATTTCCGAAGCGCGCCACGCTCGAGTCCTTTCGCGCGCTCGCGATGGCCGCAAGCGGCGCGGCCCTCTTGGCGATCGTCGCGGGTGGTCTCCTTTTTTTCGCGGAATCTTGGTTCGCAGCGCGACTGGGCACGCAGCGGGCGACCGCGCTTACAGCGACGCTCATTCCCTCGGCGGCCACCGAATTTGCGCTCATCGCCGTCGCGATCTTCACGCTTCTGCTCGCTGCACTTGGACGTTTGCGCGCACGTACGGCGGCCTTTATTGGCAGCGCCATCCTGCTCGTGGATCTCGCCGTTCCCGCCTCGCGGCTCGATTTTTTCCTTCCCGCCGCCGCGGTGACCACCCCGTCACCACTTTCCAAAGTCATTCGCGACGACGCCGCGCAAGCCGATCGAAATTATCGCATCGATGTCGAACACCATGCGTCGGCCGCGGACGTCGAAGCCGCGGGCGACGCAACGTGGCCGCGTCCGCGCAAACTGTTTTGGTTGCGCCATCTCGCGCTCTACGGCGCCTCGTCGGCCGTCGACGGCCTCTCGACTGCGCGTGGCTATTCGGGCTTCACACCAGGTGACCTCAAATCACTTTTTGGGGCGGCGCCACCCGCGGCGGTTTTCGATCTACTCGGCGTGCGCTACGGCATCGCCTACGGAACAGACGTCCGCGCCTCGCCCTACGCACGCGCCGGTTTCACCGAGCTCGGGACAGCAGCGGGAGGTCTCGTTCACGTTTGGAAAAACGCTGCTGCGCACGATCGCTTGCGTTTGGTAGGAGCGCTCGCCGGCTCCAACGCTGCCGGACTCGTTCCACCGTGTAACGCCGCGTGGCTTTCGGCGGGTGACGTGGCGCGACTTCCAGCGAACTTTCCAATGGCGCGCGATTGCGCTGAGATCGAGAAAAGGAAGGCCCCGCGCGGCTCAGCGAGAATCACGTTGGATGAGCCCGAACACCTCGAAGCCGAAATCGAAGCCACGGCACCCTCGTTAGCGCTCCTTTCCGATGCGGCGAGTGCAGGCTGGCGCGTCACGCTCGACGGTGCGGATTCGATCTCGATAACCGCTGACGGTGCGCTCCGTGCGATCGCCGTTCCCGAGGGAAAACATCGTCTCGCGTGGAACTACCAAACGCCCGGACTCGCGGTCGGCGCAGCGTTTTCGTTGATCGGTCTTTTCGTGATCGCGCTCCTCGTCCTCAAATTTGGGCGACCCGCCCGCGCGCAGTAACATTCACGCATGCTGCGCATCGTGATCACCGAGAAGGGCGGCGACCCGCGCCGCTTCGAATTCGACAAAGACGAAATCACCATCGGACGCGTCGAGGAGAACGACATCTGCTTGCCAAAAGGCAACGTCTCGAAAAAGCACGCGCGCATGGTGGCCAAAGACGGCGCCGTCGTCCTCATCGATCTGAAATCCACCAACGGCACTTTTCTCGACGGTGAGCGCGTCAGCGCGCCGCAAGTTGTCAGCCGCGAGAGCCAAATTTCCATCGGCGACTTCGGACTCAACGTGGAGTTGCAAGAGGAGCAACACCCCGCTGCGGCCGTTGTCGAGGAAGAGAGCATTCCCACGCCGCCGCCCGTCGAACCGGCGCGGCCACCTCGTGCAGCAACGAACACCACGCAGGCACCGCTGCCGCGTGGCACGGCACCTATCAATCCGAAGAACGGCGCGCCAAACAACGGAGGCCCAACGCTGGCCCCAGCGATGGAGCGTTACGGTGCGCTCCTCAAGAGCGTCCACGATCAGCTGATAGAAAAACTCGACCTGCGGCGCCTCGACGTCGATGCGCTCGGCTCCGATGAGCTGCACCAAAAGACAACCGCCACCGTGCGCAGCATCGTGCAAAGCCTCGACGCAGCAGGCGATCTGCTCGACGTCAGTGTCGAGACGCTCATCGAAGACGTGGTCAACGAGGCGCTCGGATTGGGCCCGCTCGAGCAGTACCTCAAGGACGACGACATTTCCGAAATCATGGTGAACAACGCGCACCAGATTTTCGTCGAGCGTAAAGGCCGCCTCGAACGCGCGGACAAACTTTTCAGTTCGAACCAGACCGTACTCAACGTGATCGAGCGAATCGTGGCGCCGCTCGGTCGTCGCATCGATGAATCTTCACCGTTGGTCGACGCTCGCCTCAAAGATGGGAGCCGCGTCAACGCCATCATTCCGCCGCTGGCGCTCAAGGGGCCGTCGATCACCATTCGTAAATTTTCGCGCGAGCGACTCGGTATCAAGGATCTGGTGCGCTTCGGAACGCTCACCGAACCGATGGCGGAATTTTTGGACGCCTGCGTGAAGGCGCGCAAAAACATCGTCATCTCCGGCGGCACCGGTTCGGGAAAGACGACGCTGCTCAACGTCATCGCAAGTTTCATCCCGGACCATGAACGCATCGTCACCATCGAGGACGCAGCCGAATTGCAGCTGCCGCAAGAGGACGTCGTTTCACTCGAGAGCCGTCCGGCCAACATCGAAGGAACCGGGCTCGTCTCTATTCGCGATCTGGTGCGCAACAGCTTGCGCATGCGACCCGATCGCATCGTGGTGGGCGAGTGCCGCGGCGGTGAAGCGCTCGACATGCTGCAAGCCATGAACACCGGACACGACGGATCGCTCACCACGCTGCACGCCAACACACCGCGCGACGCTCTGGCGCGTTTGGAAACGATGGTGCTGATGAGCGGCATGGAACTTCCGATGCGCGCCATTCGCGAACAGATCGCCAGCGCGGTCGACATCATCTTGCAGCAGACGCGCTTCTCCGACGGTTCGCGCCGCGTGACGCACATCTCCGAAGTGACCGGTATGGAGACCGAAGTGATCACGCTGCAGGACATCTTCAACTTCAAGCAGGAAGGCTTCGACGCCAACGCACGCGTGCAAGGTCGCTACGTGGCCACCGGCTTCGTGCCGAAGTTCTATGACGATCTGCAGAAGCGCGGCCTGGCCGTGAACATGGAGATTTTCCGAGAGGGATAGATCGTTTGTATTGCATCCGAATACACACCACATGCTGACGCTCACCGTCAAAAGCCCGGACTGCGCCGTGGCCACCTATCCGATTCCCGAGCCGAAAGGGCTCGTGTGCGGGCGTGGTGATGACTGCGATGTGGTGCTCAAGTCAGGTGAGGCCTCACGGCGCCATGCGCGTATTTTTGCGGAGGCTGGCCACGTCTTCGTGGAAGATTTACAGAGTCAAAACGGCGTTTTCGTCAATGGAAAACGAATCACCGGCCGCTGCGAAATTAGCAGCAGCGCTTCCATTGAAATCGCCGAATTTCGAATGCACTTGAGCGGCGCGGCGCAGGGCGGCGTCGACGCCGGCGGTCCCTTTCTCCGGGGTGTTGGCAAGGAGCCCAACGCAACGGTCCGCTTGGGGGCGCGCGCGATCGTTGGGCGCGATCTCGGTTGCGAGGTCGTGCTCAACGACGATTCGGTTTCGCGCAAACACGCCGAGCTTCGCCGCACGCCGCAAGGGAGCTATGTGGTGGTGGACCTTGGCTCCGCCAATGGAACGTTCGTCGGCGGACGGCGCATCGCGCGCGACACGTCGCTCACGGACGGGCAGAAAGTGCGCTTCGGCGAGGTCGAGTTGATTTTTGTCTCGCCTACCGCCACGCCGTCGAAGCGCGGACAAAAACGCCAGCGGCGCTTGCTCGGTCTTGGTGCGACGCTTCTCGTTTTTTTCGCGGGTATGTACGCCGTCAAGCACCGCACGCAGACGCCGCAAGAAGGCGCGCGCGGCACCACGGTTGATCCGCTCGAACGCGGGATCGAATTTCTGGACGAGGAACGCTACGACGAAGCGGCGCGCGAATTGGCCGTGGCTCTCGACAACGATCCCATCAACGAGCGCGCGCGGACGGCGCTGCGTCGCGCCAAGCGCGAGGCTGAGCTCAAGCAAGTGATCCACGCCGCGGAATCCCGCACCCAGCTTGGCCACGAAGAGGAAGCGTTGAAACTACTCCTCACGGTCGACCCCGACAGCCGGGCCTACTCGCGCGCACGCATTCAAGCGTTAGGCTTGGCCGCGCTTCTCTCGCGCCGTTTTCAGCAGAGCTGCCAAAACGCTTGCCGCAACAGCGAGTGGACGCGCGCCGCGGAAACGTGCGCCCGCGCGCTCGATTTGCGCTGTGCGGTGGAGCCCGACGAAGGAACGTTGCGCCTTCTGCGCGACGCAGAACAGCACTTGACAAAACCGCATGTCGCATGGAGTTGTCCCGCCGATACCGTACGCTGGTTCGGAGGCACGGCGACCAGCGCCGCCACGGAGGCAGCGCCCGATTCGCAACTCGCCGAGCGCTACCGCGAACCCGCCCTGCGCGAGGCCGCGTCTCGGTACGCGCAGGGCGATCTCGACGGCGCTCGCCACGCGCTGAGTGCGCTCGATCGCAACAACGCTAGCGCCGAGGCCATGCGCGAGGCGTTCCAGGTCATCGATGGTCGCTACCGCGATGGCCAGGCGACTTTTCTGCGCGGCGATCTCGAGGGCGCCAGCCAACGGTGGCGCGAAGCGTTGGCCGCAGACGCACGGATTTTACCAAGCGGCCTGCGGAGTTTTTATGGTGACCAGATGCGCTCACAGTTGGCGCAAGCGTATGCCAAAAAAGGCGAGCATGATCTCGACAGCGGCGCCTACACCTCGGCCTACCAATCGTTCGCGACGGGATTCGACGTCGCACGCAACGATCCAGCCATTTCCGACGGTTTGGCCCGACTTGACAAAATAGCAGATGGGCTCGCCGACTCCGGAAGCTGCGACGACGTGCAGACCGCGCTTAAAATCACACGCGACGATTCGCCCGCGCACCAGAAGGCAAAGAAAAAACTCGGGGCTTGTAATTAGCGCGTAGTAGGAACCCCCATGCCGACGCTCCTTCTGATGGATGGCCCGCACGCCATCTTTCGCGCCTACCACGCCATTCCCTACCTCTCGACGCGCAACGGCACCGCCACCAACGCGGCGCTCGGGTTCACCACCATGTTGCTCAAGGCAATTCGCGAGACGCAACCGACGCATACCGCGGTGGCTTTCGACCTCGAGGGAAAGGGCCAGCGCGAAGCGTTGTCGGAAAGCTACAAAGCCACGCGTCCGCCGCCGCCGGAAGATCTGCGATCGCAATTTCAACTGGTCCGGCGCGTCTGCCAGGCGATGAACGTTCCGGAGATCGAAAGCGTCGGTTACGAGGCGGACGATCTGATCGCCACGCTCGCCAGACGCTGCGTGGCCGAGGGCGGATGGGACGTGGTGGTGATCAGCGGTGACAAAGATCTCTTGCAGTTGGTTTGCGATCCCGCGACGCCTGGCGCGACCCGCGTTCGCTGCTTTGATGCCATGTATGACAAATGGTATACACGCGCGGAAGTGATCGGAAAGTGGGGCGTGCCGCCCGAGCAGGTGGGCGATCTCCTCGCACTGATGGGCGATTCCATCGACAACGTCGCGGGCCTCAAAGGCGTGGGGCCGAAGACCGCCGTTGCGCTGCTCGCGGAATTTGGATCGTTGTCAGCGATTTTAGAAAACGCGGACGCCATCAAGAAGCCGAAGTTGCGCGAGTTGGTGAAAGCGGGTCGCGATCAGGTGCTGCTGGCGCGACAATTGGTGGAGCTCATCGAAGTTCCCGCGTGTCCAACGCTCGACACGCTTGTGGCGCAACCGCTCGACGAGCCCGCGTGCCGATCGCTCTTCACGGAACTGGAGTTCACGCGGCTGCTCAAAGATTTGCCGCGGCCCAAGCCGACCCCACCGACGGGCGCGCGCGCATTGGTGAACAGCCGCGAAGCATTGGACGCGATCGGGCGACGCGCGCAAACGGCTACCGCGCTCGGCGTTTGTTGTGTGACCAGCGAAGGTGCGCCACTCTCCGACGAGCTCATCGGCCTCGCGCTCGCGATGGACGACGGCGATGCAGCGTACGTACCGCTCGTCTGGCCACGCGATCTCGTCGCCGCCGCGCCGCCCTACGCCGCCGAGGATGCGCTGTCCGCGCTTCGAGGAGCGCTCGAAAATTCCAGCATTGCCAAGCACGGGCACGATCTCAAAGCGGTCGAGATTGCGCTGGCCCGGCGCGGGCTCAAGCTGGCCGGAGCAGGCCTCGACGTACAGCTCGCGAGCTATCTGCTCGATGCCACCGGCCGCGACAACACCATCGATCGGGTAGCGCGCGATCGGTTGTCATGGGAGTTGCCGACGTGGGCCGAACATCTTGGTGAAGGGAAAAAGGCGCGCGCGGCGAGCACCGTGCCGGAGTTGGCGGCGGAAGTCGCGGGCGGTCATGCCGCCGCGGCCGCGAAGCTAGCGCCGCTTTTGGAAAGCGATCTGCGCGAGGCACAACTCTGGGATCTCTACACGTCCATCGAGCGTCCGCTGGCCACGATCTTGGCGCGCATCGAGCTGACCGGCATGCGACTCGATCTGGATCGGCTGGCGGAGATTGCGCGGGAGATCGATCAGCAACTCGCCGCGAGCATGGCCGAGATTCACGCGCTCGCCGGCCATACATTCAATATTCTTTCACTCCCGCAACTCTCCAAAGTTATTTTCGAGGAGCTGAACCTCCCGGTGATTCGCCGAGGCAAAAGCGGTCCGACACTCGATCAGGAAGTGCTGGACAAACTCGCCGAGCAGCATCCGCTTCCGGCGAAGGTCTGCGACTATCGGCAACTCTCGAAGCTCAAGGGAACCTATGTCGATGCGCTGCCGCCGCTGGTCGGCGCGGACGGCCGCTTGCACACCACCTTCGCGCAAACGGTGGCCGCCACCGGCCGCCTCTCCTCGGTCGATCCCAATCTCCAAAACATTCCGATTCGCACACCGCTGGGCAAGCGCATTCGCGAGGCCTTCGTCGCCGAGCCGGACGCGACGTTGATCAGCGCGGACTATTCACAGATCGAGCTGCGGCTGCTTGCGCACATGTCGGGCGACGCGATGTTACGCGAAAGTTTCGCGAAGAACGAAGACGTACACGCGCGCACCGCCGCCGAAGTTTTTAGCGTGGCACCGGAGCTCGTCACGCGGCCCATGCGCGACACGGCCAAGATGCTCAACTACGCCATCGCCTACGGACTCTCCGCGTATGGCCTCGCGACACGCATGAGCATGCCGCCCGCGGAAGCGAAGGCGATCATCGATCGCTACTTTGAACGCTACGCCGGCGTGAAACGCTGGCTCGAGGAAACGGTGACGCGCGCGCGCAACGAGGGTGAACTGCGCACACTCTTCGGCCGGCGGCGATTTTTTCCGGACCTCGCCTCGCGCAATCCAGCGGCGCGGCAGGCCGCGGAGCGAGCCGCGGTGAATACGCCGATTCAGGGAACCGCGGCGGACTTGATCAAGCTCGCGATGATTCGTCTCGACGCGGCGCTAACCCGCGACCTGCCGACGGCGCGCATCGTCCTACAAGTTCACGATGAGTTAATCGTGGAGTCACCGCGAGAAGATGCACAGAAGGCACGCGCGCTGGCGATCGAAGCGATGCAAGGCGCGGCGACGCTGGACGTACCGCTGGTGGTGGATGCTCGCATCGGACACGCCTGGGCGGACGTGCACTAGGAGCAAATCGCTAGCACAGTAGTCGTATCGCCGACGGCACCATCTCGATTGTGCAAGGCAGCGTTCCGGGCTGCTCGCCGTCTAGCTCCAGCAGCACGCGTTCGTCACTCTCGGCTACGAGCTTCTTCGCGGTCTCGCACCGCGTCCCCGGCAACGACACGTGCGCGCCGCTGTAGAGTTTACTGTTGTGTTTGAGGAAGGCGCCGAGTCCCATTCCGCTCCAAATGGTGATGGAAAAAAGTCCGTCGCCGAGCGCCGCCGCGGGCGCGACCTTCATACCGCCGCCAAAAAATCGTCCGTTCGCGGCGGTGACACTCGTGATCGTCAACGCTCTCGCCGGCGCGCCGTCGAGTGAAATCCGCACGCGACGATCGCGGTAATTGAGCAGCGCACGAAACGATCCCAACGCAAAGGTCAGCTTCGGACCAAGCGCTTTCGATCGGGCGTTCACCTCGCGCGCGGCTTCGGCGGAAATGCCGAACGAAGTCTCATTGACGAAGTAGCGCTGCTCGTCCCTCCCCGCGGCATTTCGATAGGTCGCGCGACCGACGTCCAGCGGTTTAGTGTGACCCGACTTGATCAACGCCAACGCGCTTCCGAGCTCCAGGTCGAGTCCCAAGGATCGGCGAAAATCGCCACCGGTTCCGCGCGGGATGAGGCCCAGCGCTGCTCCTGGGGCCACTGGCTTCGCCGGACCGCCGTCGTTCGGCGCGAAAAATCCATTCACGACTTCGTGCAAAGTTCCATCGCCACCCACCGCCACGATGGTGTCGAATCCACGCTCGAGCGCGGTGCGCGTCACCGCCGCTGCCTCCATCGGCGCGCGTGTGAACGCGTAGTCGAAATCGCCAAGCTCGCGCGAAACGGCGCGCGCCATCGATCCCCAATTTCGCCCGGTGGCGCCATTGGCGCTTTGGGGGTTGATTACAAAGTAATACTTTCGATCAACCATGCATTACCCCCTTGTTTCCCCCGGCCAGCCAACGGGAGACCACGGCAACCAGATCAACGACCGAGGTGCCCACATCCGCGAGGTGGCGCCGGCATGCTCCGCTCGCACTCACCACCATGTCATCGGCGCCGGCCGGCAGCGTCTGCGCCAACCGCCGCGCCATCCCTGCTGCCACGAGGGGAAGCGTGCGCGGCATCAGCCCTCCTGCCCCGCAGCAAAGGACGTCGGAACCTTCGGGCGCATGAACGCCGCCCGCAAAAGCAGCCTTGAGCAACTCGCGCGGCGCTTCGGTTTCCGCGAGTCCCCGCGCTAGCGCGCAAGCATCGTGGTAGACGGCGTGCCCAGGAAACGGCGAACGATCCGGCGCTGCCGGCAAGTGTTGAGCGAGAAAGGTTGTCGCCGTGTTCACCGTCAACGCGAGTTCCACGCCGACGCTTGCGTAGTGGCGCACCATCGTCTCCGCGCAACGCGGCTCGAGCACGACAACGCGCCCCGCCCGGCCACCCGCGTGCGTGCGCAGCGACGTGGCGACGCGCTCGGCCCGGGCCGCGAACGCTTCCGCGAACCCAGCTTCCAGCAACGGCCGACCGCAACAGAGCGGCGCGGCTGTGTGCACCGATAAGGGTACACCGAGCGCTTTCGTCGCTGACAGCATCGCGTCGATGGTGTGCGGTTCGCGGGCCAGCGCTTCGCAGCCAGCGAACAAGACCCCGCCGCGTTTTCTTGGCCCCGTCCAGCGCGTGGCCGCGGATTGCAAATCGATCGCCTCTAGCGATCCGCGCGCGCGAAACGCTGCACCGACCGACACCGCAGCAGCCGGCGCAACACCCGCACGCACTGCTGCCGCACGACCCGCGTAGAGCGCGGCCGGCACGTCGTTCTCATGCGTGCAGTAGGTCTGGCAACGCAGACAACCCGAGCAGGCGTAGAGCGCCTCCGCCTCTTCCGGCACGGTAGGCGCGCGACCCGCCGCGGCGGTCAACGCCAGCATGGTCATCTTTCCCCACGGCGTCACCGTTTCGCTGCGCGTCGCTTCCGACACGGGGCAGGAGAAGCGGCACATCTTCGGACAGTAAACGCAGAGGCGTGACGCCGCCGCGGCCGTCTGGGGAACGAGGGGAAGACGCGTGCTCATCGAAGCGTCCCCGCGGGATCAAGCAGAAGCTGCAGCGCGTCGAAAGCGGCGGATCCCTCGACGCCCCAGCGTTTCCAGAAATCGGTCGGTGCAAGCCGCGTCGGCCAGAGAATGCGCGCGCCCGCCGCGGCCGCGACCGAGCCGATCGAATCGACACTCTCGGTGGTGGAGAGCGAAACGAAGGCGCCGTCCACGTGCAGCGCGACGAGATCGGCCTCGCCGGCACCGTGGTCAAGCAGCGCTGGCAACGCGGACCAGTCGGCCTCCATGTCGATCGTCGAGGGAACGGGCGCCGCTAGACGCGCTTGGGCCTGCGTCGTTTCGGCGTTGCCGAGCGGCATGGCGCCAAGCTTGTGCAACCAGTCACTCGCGTGCGCACTTTCGCGCCAAGCTCGCGGTCCGCCGTAGCGTAACGCCACAGTTACGCCGTTGGCCGCGCACTCCACACGCACGCGCGCCGGAGGCAGTGGCAAGCGGCAGAGCCCCGCCAACGCCGAGAGCGCGGCCGTTCGGTCGGCAAAGGCATGAACCGAATCGGCGATCTCGCCCACCGGAAGGAGTCGCACCGCTGCCGCGAGAAGCACCGCAATGCGCCCTTGTCCACCCACCACCAGCTGGTCGAGATCGGGACCCATGGCCGAACGCGGCGCCGCGCGGCTTTGCGCACGCGTTCCGTCGGGAAGCACGATCTCCACCGCCAGCGCAGCAGTTTCCAAACGGCCCGGCGGTACCGCGCGCGCACCCCGCGTTGGTCCGGCCAGCCACGCACCGACCGATCCGCGCAACGTACTCGGCAACAGCTCGCCGACGGTCAACCCCGCCCTCCGTGCCTGATTCTCCAACGCGGAAACCTGACAACCCGCTTCCACCCGCGCCACCGCGCTCTGCTTGTCGATGGCGAGCACGCGCTCGAGCCGCGACAAATCCATGACCAGTGCACCTGGCGCCGGCGCGTGCAGCATGTCGCCCTCGCCGCGCACGCGTAGTTTGCAGGAGATTTTCTGCGCCATCTCCACGGCGCGCGCCGCTTCGATTCCGCCACCGGGCCGCACCAACACGCCCTCACCCAATTGCGAGACGTCGCCCACCGAAGCCTCGCGTAATGCATTCATGATCGGTTCGATCGCGGATGTCATACGCCGAGCTTTCCGGGATTCAGGATGCCTTGCGGATCGAAGGTTTTCTTCAGCGCGCGGAGGAGCTGCATCATCTCGCCGTGCTCCGCGCCCATCCAAGCGCGCTTGTGCA
>JAHFDP010000040.1 GCA_023248955.1 Deltaproteobacteria bacterium | reverse complement strand
GCAAGCCGATCACCGATTCCGGCGCAAGGCGATCGCTGAACAGCCGGGCAGTTCGCCGGCAGTCGTGAGCGCATCGGAGCGTTGACGTCGCTGGGTAGTCGCCGCCGTATCCGCCGCTCGAAAGAGAGGTGGAAATGGCGGCAGAGAGGCTACCCATGCGGAAGTTGCGAGAAGTCATTCGACTGAAACTCCAAGGCGACCTGTCGGGTCGGGCCATCGGGCGGAGTTGCAATATTTCGGCGTCGACGGTGTCGGAGTATCTCGGGCGCGTTCGGCTCGCGAAGCTGAGCTGGCCATTGCCGCCGGAATTGGACGACGATGCGGCGCTGGATCGGTTGCTGTTTCCGGACGAGCAGACGCTTGCGGCAGACCGGCCGGAGCCCGACTGGACGTGGGTCCACCGGGAGCTTCGGCGCAAGCACGTGACGAAGCTCTTGCTCTGGCAAGAGTACCGGGAGACGCATCCAGACGGTTTTCAATATAGTCAATTCTGCGAGCGGTATCGAGCCTGGTCGCGGCCGCTGCTCGCGACGATGCGGCAGGAGCACCGCGCCGGCGAGAAGTGCTTCGTGGATTTCAGCGGAGACGGTATCGACATTGTCGATACAAATACCGGCGAATGTCGCACGGCGAAGCTGTTCGTCGCGGTGCTTGGCGGATCGAGTCTCACCTACGTCGAGCCGGCGCTGAGCGAGGAGCTTGCGACGTGGATCGGATGCCACGTCCGCGCCTTCGAATATTTCGGTGGCGTGAGCGAAATCGTGGTGCCGGACAACCTCAAAGCCGGCGTGACGCGGGCCGACAAATATGACCCGGAGTTGAATCCAACCTACGCGGAATGGGCGCGCCACTACGACACGACGGTGATTCCGGCGCGACCCTATCGGCCGCGAGACAAAGCGAAAGTCGAAGCGGCGGTCTTGCTCGCGGAACGGTGGATTATCGCCGTGCTGCGGAATCGCACTTTTTATTCGTTGATTGAGCTCGCCGCCGCTGTGAAGGAGCTTGCCGAGAAGCTCAACGAACGGCCGATGCGACGCCTCAAGAAATCGCGTCGGCAGCTCTTCGAGGAGACCGAACGCACCGCGCTCAAACCGCTGCCGGACAAAGCGTACGAGCTCGCTGATTGGGCGCAACCCAAAGTCAGCCTCGATTACCACGTCGTATTCGACGAGCATTTTTACAGCGTGCCGTATCAGCTGCTCGGTGAACGGGTCGACCTTCGCGCCACCGAAACGACGATTGAGATTTTCCGTCGTGGCACCCGCGTGACGAGCCACGCGCGCAGCCTTTTGGCGCATGGCTACACAACCAAGCCAGAGCACATGCCGCGCGGTCACCGCGAGTACGCCGAGTGGACGCCTTCGCGGATCGTGAATTGGGCGAAGAGCGTCGGCCCGTCCACGGCAACGCTCGTCGAGGAGATCTTGCAGAGCCGAAAATATCCCGAGCATGGATTTAGACCCTGCCTTGGGATCATGCGGCTGCGCGATAAATTCCCGATTGAGCGCCTCGAACGCGCCTGCGCCCGCGCCGTGAAATACCGCACGTGCAGCTACCGAAGCGTCGTCGCGATTCTCAAGCACAACCTCGACACGGTCCCGGTCATCGAGGAGCGCCAAGGAAGGCTGCCGCTGCACGGCAACGTACGCGGCGCCGCTTACTACCACTGAAAAAAGTCTGCGCCGCCACGGCCTCGCGACGCAGCCATTTTTTTTCGAGGCCCATCACATGGAGAGAAAATGCTCGTCGAACAAACGATCGAAAAGATGAACGCGATGAAGTTGCACGGCGCCGCGACGGAGCTGCGCGAGTGGCTTTCGAAACCCAAGGACAAAGATCTTGCGCCGGCCGATCTCGTCGGATTTCTCGTCGATGCTGAGTGGCACCACCGCGAAGAACGCAAGCTGGCCGCACGTCTACGCAACGCGAAACTGCGGCAGTCGGCCGCGATTGAGGACATCGACTACGCCCATCCGCGCGGCCTCGTGAAAGCGGTGATGCTTGATCTCGCTTCGTCGCGCTGGGCGACGGCGCACCAAAACGTAATCCTCACCGGACCCACCGGCGTCGGCAAAAGCTACCTGGCTTGCGCGCTCGGACAGAAGGCGTGCCGCGATGGCCTCACGGTCGTCTACCGCAGAATGTCGCGGCTGCTCGACGAACTCGCGCAGGCGCGCGCCGACGGAACGCATCTTCTATTATTGCGTCACCTGGCGAAAATGCAGGTGCTCGTCATCGACGACTTCGGTCTCGAAATGCTCAGCGCGGCGCAGCGAAACGATCTGCTCAACGTGATGGAAGATCGTTACGACGTTTCCGCCACCGTCGTCACGAGCCAACTCGAACCGAGCGAGTGGCACAACGTCATCGGCGACGCGACGATCGCCGACGCGATCTGCGATCGCATCGTTCACAACGCGCACCGGATCACACTCGACGGCGAGTCCATTCGGAAGACAAAAACTGGCTTGACGAAGGAAAACAAAAGGGCGAAATAAAGTCACCCAGCGGCGTCACGCTCCGGGCGATCGCCTTGCGTCGGAACAGGTGATCGGCTTCGACCGGAATAGGTGATCGGCTTGGCCGGAATACGCACATGCCGGTGCGCAAGCAGCAGAAGGTCCTTGCGCTGAAGCTCACGGGGCACAACGGGTACTACGGGATAACCGGAAACTCACGGGCTATCGGGCGCTTCTCGTACTGGGTGAAATGGATTTGGCGGAAATGGCTGGATAGACGGTCCCAGCAACGGCACATGCCGTGGAAACGCTTTGAGCAACTCATGAAGCGCTTTCCTCTTCCGCCGCCCAGATGCCCCCACTCGCTCTACCGCCGCGCAGCGAATCCGTAGCCGAGGAGCCGGATGCGGGAAATCTGCACGTCCGGATCTGCGGGGGGGGGCCGCTGAACGAGATCCATGGCACGTTCTACACGGGCACGAAGGCGGAAACGCTGGATACGGCCAAGGACGGGTCTGCAGACCTCGTTTCAGCTCCCCTATCCCAATCGCCCCGGTCGCTGTTTTACCGATTCATCGAATCCAAAAATTCGTTATTGGACTTGCTCCCACGCATTTTGGAGAGCAGGAATTCCATTGAATCGATGACATTCAGTGGATGCAAGAGCTGCCGCAGAATCCAAATCCGCTTGAGCTGGCTCGCCTCCATGATGATCTCCTCTTTGCGCGTGCCCGATTTGTTGATGTCGAGGCAGGGGAAGATCCGCTTCTCCATGAGCTTTCGGTCGAGCACGATTTCGGAGTTGCCGGTGCCTTTGAACTCTTCGAAAATCACTTCGTCCATGCGGCTACCTGTGTCGATGAGCGCGGTGCCAATGATGGTGAGCGATCCGCCTTCTTCGACGTTGCGCGCCGCGCCGAAAAACCGCTTGGGCCGGTGAAGTGCGTTGGAGTCCACGCCTCCGGAGAGAATTTTTCCGCTAGGCGGCACGGTCGAGTTGTAGGCGCGCGCCAGACGCGTGATGGAGTCGAGAAGAATCACCACGTCCTTCTTGTGCTCGACCAGCCGCTTGGCTTTCTCGATGACCATCTCGGCCACCTGCACGTGGCGCGTGGCCGGCTCATCGAACGTCGACGAGACCACCTCGCCCTTCACCGACCGCTGCATGTCGGTGACTTCCTCGGGCCGTTCGTCGACCAAGAGCACGATGAGGTAGGCGTCTTTGTGGTTCTTGGAAATCGCGTGCGCGATGTCCTGCATCAGCACCGTTTTGCCTGCGCGCGGCGGCGACACGATTAGGCAGCGTTGGCCGAACCCAACGGGCGTGATCATGTCGATGACACGCGTGGAGAGGTTGTCCTTGTCGTACTCGAGCTTGATGCGCCGGTGCGGATAGAGCGGCGTCAGGTTTTCGAAGATGATTTTCGAAAGCTGCTCGTCGGGCTCGTCGAAGTTGATCTTGTCGACTTTCACGAGCGAGAAATAGCGCTCGTTTTCCTTGGGCCCGCGCACGATGCCGTGAACGGTGTCGCCGGTGCGCAGGTTGTAGCGACGGATTTGTGAGGGCGAAACGTAAACATCGTCGGGGCCGGCCAGGTAGGAAAAATCGGGCGACCGCATGAAGCCGAAGCCGTCGGCGAGCACTTCCAGCGTGCCGGAGGCTTCGATCTCTTCGCCTTTGATGGCGTCGGGATGCTGCTGCAAGATGGCGAAGATCAGGTCCTGCTTGCGCAACGATCCGGGCGCTTCGATTTTGAGATCTTTGGCCAGTTTGGTGAGGTCGACGATGCGCATCGACTTCAGTTCGTTCAGATTCATGGAGACGGTTTTCTCGAGGAGAGACCAGGCTGCGCGCTCGGAATGAGCACCGCGAAAGGCTCGGTCGATGGGGTGGTGGAAAGCGGCGCGAAGCTAGGGAAGCGGGCGGCGGAAGTCAAGTATTACAATGCGTTGGTGTGTTCTCTAGCGGTGAATTGCGTTTTTGGGGATCAGTTCGGTTCATCCCGCAGTGGAAATCTCCGTCCGTTTCGCGCCGCGAAGTGCCACCATTCGTGCCGGTTACCGGAAAAATTCTCCGCCTCCATCGCCGCGCGTAGCAACGCACGATTCTTGGCGGCGTCTGGCGAAGTTGGTGCGTCGGCCCAAGCTTGCGGATCAAACGTATCGAATGGTGTGGGCACAGGTACCGGCGTTCCGTCGAGCGCAACCACGGAAACGTCCACCGCCGCGCCGCGGTTGTGAATCGATCCCTCCGCCGGATCTTTCACGTAACCCTTGTGCGGAAAGCGTCGCCACATTTCGCGTTGCACCGACAGCGGACGATAGCAATCCCACAAGACGAGGCGCCGGCCTTTTTCTTCGAGGCGCTTTTCAACGCGCGCCAGACGATCGGCCACTGGCGCGACCAGTCGGCAACTTGCGTTTTTGTAAAGAGGCGTGCCGACGAAATTGTCCGCGGTGGCGTAACGCAGATCGATCACCGCCAGCGGAATGACGTGGGCGACATCGACCAACGCTGGTTGCGCCACAACGGCGGCGGAGAGGAGCGCGGTCAGCAACGAGCACACACCGCTTCCTTAGTCGCTACCTTTTCTTCCGAAGCGCGCGAACGATCTTGTCCTTGGTATCCGAATCGCGGGCCAGCGTCGACGTGCGCCGCTCGCGGAAAGCCGCCAACTCGATGGCCAACATCTCCGCCTGCGCCTCGGCGTGGCCTTCGCCTTTTTGGCTGAGCGGTTCGCGGGTCAGCGTCGCGCTGTGGCGCGCTCGAAGCACGCGTTCCTCTTCCGCGCTGAGGCGGGTGGCGGCTGTTTGCAAAAGCGAGCGCACCTGCTCGCGGGTGACGGTCTTCACTTGGACTTCCGTTTTGCGATCCATCGGCGTTTCACCTTTCGTGAGGAACCTTTGAATTCACGTCGTGCAAAGACTCTACGCGCGGCGACTTAGAAGGCAATTTTTCGACCATACCTACTATTCCCCCGATTCACCTTCATCGGTCGGGTCCGCTTGCGACGCGGCCGTCGTTGCGTTGGGCGTCTTTCCCCAGAAGCGCAGTGGATCTTTGACGGCGTGAACCGTGGCGGGATCGGATTCCCACGCGGGGACTTGCAACCGCGGGTCCGCTCCCACGTCGGTGACGGTCGTGCGAACGGTGAGCTCCAGCGTTGCTGTGTCCGCGGAATCGGCGTCGCCGACCAGCAGCGTGGCCGAGAGATTCGCTTTGAGCACGGCGCCTGTTTCCGCATCGGCGAAGAGATGGCCGCTGGCGGCGACGGGTTTTTTCTGCTCCGTAAACGCCAGCCGCCGTTGCAACGAAGCATCCGGTCCGCCCGACGGATAAGCGATAACCGCGCGCGTTTTCGTGTCCACTTTCTCCGTGGGCTCGCCCAGCTCGAACGTGTATTTCACCGCGCGACGGCCGTTCACTTCGCCGGTTCCGGCGGGCGCTAAGCGCAACGCTCCATTTAATATCGTTTGCGCGCTTCGCAGACCGCCGGCGGCTTCGTCGCGCAGATCGTCGACGGGCGTGCGGTCGCTGCGCCGCTTGCGAAACGTCCCGAAGCGTTGCCGCAAATAGGGCGTGCCGGCGATCCAGAAGAGCTCGACCCCGCGTCCGTGATCGTTGTCCACGCGGGCATGAAAATCGCCGTTTGCAGCCTGTTCGAGTAGGTGGTCTTCGCTGAGCGTTACCGTGCTGGCGCCGCGTTTCCAGGTGAACGAAAGCGCGCTCGACAGATGAAACGCCGAAAGCCGCGTGGCTATTTCGTCGCCGCGCATCGTCAAGGCCCGCGCGGTCTGCGCGGGATCGTCGAGCTTCGAGGCGTCGAGCGGCGCAGGCGTCGGGTGGCGCGGCTCCTCGGGAGCGAAGAGCCGGCGCTTGGCCGCCGCGTCGCCCGGATGGCTGGAGCAGGCGAGCAACGGAAGGAGGGCGAGGCAGTTGGCAAGAAATCGCATCGGGTCGTGGAGAGTAACTGCTCTGCGCGGGAAAATCAGCTAGCCCCAAAGCGCGCGGCAGATGGCGACGGAGGCGATCACGCCAACCGCATCGGCGACGAGTCCTGCTGCAATGGCGTGGCGCATCTGTTTCAAGCCCACCGCGCCGCCGTAGACCGCGATCACGTAAAACGTCGTCTCCGTCGAACCCATGAGCACACTGGCCAAGCGTCCGGCGTAACTGTCGGGGCCGTCGGTCTGGAAGATGCCCGCCATCACGCCGGTGGCGCCGCTGCCCGAGAGTGGCCGCACCAGCGCCATCGGAATGACCTGCGGCGGAAGCCCGAGCGGTGCGGTGTAGGGACCCAGCGCGGTTTGCAAAACATCAAGTGCGCCCGACGCTTTGAAGGCGCCAACCGCGGCCAGCACGGCGACGAGATAGGGAATGATGCGCACGCCGACGTCGAATCCTTCGCGGGCGCCCTGCACGAAAACTTCGTACACCTTGACGCCGCGCGCGTAGCCGTAGAGCGGGATCGCGGCGAGTAGGGCAGGAATGATCCACGGTGACACCCGCTCGATAAATGTCATGTGCGCTTTTCGAGCAGCTTCGCGGTGACGATCGCCGCGGTTAGCGCGCAGGCCGTGGCGCCGAGCGTTGGCAAAATAATTTCGGCGGGATTTTTGGAATGCGCGGAGACGCGCAGCGCGATCACGGTGGCCGGGATCAGCGTGACCGACGCGGTGTTGATGGCCACGAAGAGCGCTTGCGCGTTGGTGATGCGCTCCTTTTGCGGATTGAGCGTCTGGAGCTCCTCCATGGCCTTGATGCCGAGCGGGGTGGCCGCATTGCCTAAACCAAACGCGTTGGCGGAGATGTTCATGAAGATGGCCGAGAGCGCGGGATGATCGCGCGGCACTTCGCGAAAGAGTGGTGCGAGCACGAAGCGCACGGCGCGCGCGAGCAACTTCACCAGGCCCGCCTCCTCGGCCACCCGCATCAGCCCGAGCCAGAGCGACATGACGCCGACCAGTCCGATGGCCAGCTTCACGGCGTCGCCGGCGGCGTTGAGCGCGCCTTCGCCCACCGCCGCCGGCTTCCCGGAAAGCGCGCCGGCGAGAAGCGAGATGGTGAGGAGAATGACCCAGACGGCGTTCACGAAAACGAGTTTCAAGTCCCCGGGGCGGCGCGTCAATTTTCACAACTTCCCCGCACGTCGGATTAAATCGACAGCTCTTCGCTCCCGTGGTACCCGATTCGTCCTTTCGCTCTCTCGGAGATTTGCCCGATGCGCTCTCATCTTTTGCTCGCTCTCGTTGCACTATTCGCCTTGTCGGCACCATCGTTCGCTGCCGATGAAACCAAGCCCGCGGCACCGGCGACGCCACCGGCTCCGGCACTGGCGACGCCACCGCCGGCCGAAGCGCCTCCATCCGCTGCGGAGTTGAAGGAGAGCATTCGCCGCGAAGTGCTGGAAGAAGTGCGCAAGGAGATGGACAAGGAGCAGGACGCCGCGCGCAAACAGGCGGAGTTCACGGAGGCCGATTCGACCGCGCGGGTGCAAGACGCCGAGGCATTGCAAGAGATGAAGCGGCGCGTGGAACTGCTCGTGCCGCACGGGTATCTGCGTTGGCGCGGCGACTATTTTCACAACCTTGATCTTGGGCGGGGCGCCGATCCCACGGGACATTTTCTAGCGCCGGTGCCGGTGATCGGCCCGGATTCGCAATCGCTCTCCGACACCAACTTGCGTTTTCGCTTGGAGCCGCTCATCAACGTGGCCGAGCAGCTCTCCATTCACACGCAGATCGATCTGCTCGACAACGTTCTCTTCGGCAGCGATCCCTTCGCCGATCCGCTGCTCGATCCCTTCACACCGGCTTCGTCGCTCTCGACCGGGCGTCTTCTCCAACGCATCAACGTTCGCCGCGCCTGGGGCGAGGTTGGAACGCCGGCCGGAAAATTTCTCTTCGGCCGCATGGGCGATCACTTCGGTCTCGGTATTTTGCACAACGACGGCAATTGCCTCGATTGCGACTACGGCGACACCGTGGATCGCGTCGCGTTCGCCTTCAACTTGAAGGGCTACCTGGTGGTGCCCATGGTGGATTTGTTGCTTAAGAGCCCGTCCACCACGGCGGAGGGCGCGTACGGTCAAGCGCTGGCGGAGGACACGCTCGGCGATTCGCTGCGGCTTGCGCTAGCGGTGAGCCGCCTCGACAACGACGAAGAGATTCGCCGCCATGTGGCCAATGGCGAGGTAGCAACCAATTGGGGCGCGCGCCTCGACTACGTCACGCAGCCATGGGTGTTTGCGCAGAGCAGCGCCACGTCACTTTCGGCGAATCGGCCGGGTGGCATCGACGATCTTCACGCCGCAGCGGTTAAGCGTGACGCGCAGTACACCGCGCTCGATCTCTGGGGCTCGCTCCGCTGGACCAAGCTGCGTCTGGAGTCGGAGCTCGCGGGACAGCTTGGGCACGTCAACCACCGCGCGGCCACGGTGGCGACGTTCAACGATCCGCAGCAAGATGGCGCGCTGACCTTCCAGCAGCTCGGCGGCGTTTTGCAGGGCGACTATGCGTTCCTCGGCGCCGACGCATTGCTTTTGGGCATGGAGGTCGGTTTCGCTTCCGGCGATCCCGCACCAGGCTTTGGTGCGCGACCGAATCGATCGGGTTCGTCGACGAGCTGCGCGGCGAAACCAGGAGCGGCGCCCGCCACCCCCTTTGCCACGCCCGCCGTTTGCGCGACGGCGGCCGGCGATATCGACGGCCCCAAGTGGAACGCTTCGACCGGCGATCTCGCCATCAACAATTTTCGCTTCAACCGCGACTACCGTTTGGACCTCATTCTGTTTCGGCAGATCGTGACGCAGGTGACCGGCGCTTGGTATTTGCGGCCATCGCTCTCGTACAAACTCGGCGGTCGGAAGAGCGGCGGCGGCGAGGACATCGGCCTCGAAGGTGTGGTCCAGCTCGTGTACGCGCAGGCCACCAACGCTTCGTCCACGCCGGGTGGGCAGGCGCCGCTCGGTGTCGAGGCGGATGCGTTTCTTCGTTACACCGCGGGCGACGGCTTCTTCGCCTCGCTCGCTTACGGTGCGCTCTTTCCGCTCGGTGGCCTCGACAACCGCGGCGGAAATACCTTTCAGGTGGAGCCGCGATCCGCGTCGCTGGCACAGACGCTTCGCTTCATCGCGGCGATTCCGTTTTAATCTATTTAATGTACTTACGATGGCAGGCGGTCTTGATCCTGGCGCTGGCATTTGCGTGCGGCGTGAAAGGTCCACCGCGATCGCCGCAAAAAGCAGTTCAGATTCGTTGCCATTGAAAATCTTTTTTCACGAACGCCGCGGATCGCTTTTTTGCGAATCGGTCTCGCTCGCAAGTTTGGCCCAGGCGCACCAGACGCCGCTCTATGTTTATTCCGCGAGCGCAATCCGCGCGCAGGTGCGTGCATTTGAAACGGCGCTCGCGGGCGTCGATCACCTCACCTGTTACGCCGTCAAAGCTTCGTCCAACCTGGCGCTCCTAAAACTCGTCGCCGACGCCGGATGCGGTTTCGACATCGTCTCCGGCGGCGAGCTCTACCGCGTGCGCAAAGCCGGCGCGGGCGCGGCGCCCATCGTCTACTCCGGTGTCGGAAAATCGGAGCGGGAGATCGCCGAGGCGCTGCGCGCGGGCGTCTTGCAGTTCAACGTGGAGAGCGAAGCGGAGTTGCGAATTCTCGATGCGGTCGCCGCACGGGCGCGCCGCCGTGCGCGCGTGGCGTTGCGTGTGAATCCGGAAGTTGATGCGCGAACGCACCGCTACGTTGCCACTGGACTCAACACCTCGAAGTTCGGCATCCCCATGCGGCGGGCGCGCGCGGCGTATGCGCTGGCCCAATCGCTTCCGCACCTCGAGGTCGTGGGCGTCGATTGCCACATTGGATCGCAGCTCACCATGTTGGCGCCGTTGGCGGAGGCGCTGGCGCGCGTGCGGCGACTTGTTGTCGAGCTTCGCGAGCGCGGCGTGAACGTTCGCACGGTCGATGTCGGCGGCGGATTGGGAATCGCCTATCGCACGAGCGACGCCACGCCGTCGTTGGAGCGCTACGCAGAAATCATTCGCCAAGCGTTTGGCGATCTCGGCGTTCGCATCATCCTCGAACCGGGTCGCCTCTTCGTCGGCAACGCGGCTGTTTTGCTCACGCGCGTGCTCTTGACCAAGCAGGGCGCGGCGCGGCGCTTCTGTGTGGTCGATGCCGCCATGAATGACCTGCTCCGCCCGGCACTTTACGATGCAATACATTCGATCATACCTGTAATACGGTCGGAAAAGCCGACGCGCCGCTACGACGTGGTCGGTCCCGTTTGCGAGAGCGCGGATTTCCTGGCGCTCGGCCGTGATTTGCCAGAGCCACAACCGGGCGATCTGCTGGCTATTGGTGGCGCGGGCGCGTACGGATTTTCGATGGCCTCGAATTACAACTCGCGGCCGCGCGCGGCGGAGGTGCTAGTCGATGGAAAACGGGCCAGCCTGGTGCGGCGGCGCGAGACCTATGCCGATCTGACGCGCGGGGAGTGAGTCGGGTCCGAAGGCAAGAGTTGGCCCCGCGTCCGAAAACAAGACCATCGGCACGAATCGGCCTACGCTCGTGAGGATGGTTGCCTTCGCCCGCCGCTGGCTCTTTATCGCCGGAGCGACGTTGGTGCTGGCGGTCATCACGGTCAACAGCGCGGTTCGATTCGTTTCTGGGAGCGGTCCCTTTCTTCTCGATCCTCGATCGATGCGGGAGAAAGTCACCGCGCTGTGGCTCTATGCGCGTCATCGCCCAGGGTGTTTTTTTCGCGGTGATGGCGATCTCGAGCGGCTGGCGCGCACCGCGGCGCGTCGACACGGCGTCGACCCCGCGCTGCTCGCGGCCGTCGTTGAAGTGGAATCGGGAACGGTGGCGCACCGCATCTCCTGGCGCGGTGCGTGCGGTCCGGCGCAGCTTTTGCCCTCGACAGCGCGGCTTCTTGGCGTCGTCGATCCGTTTGATCCACCAACGGCGCTGGACGGCGCAGCGCGCCTCTTGCGCGAAAACCTCGATCACTTTCACAACCGCGCGCTGGCGGTGGCTGCTTACAACGCGGGGCCTGGCGCGGTGCACGGCACGATTCCCGTCAATGGCGAGACAGAGTTTTACGTCCCGCGCGTGCTGGCCGCGTGGAAGCGGCGGTACAGCGTTCACGCAGCCGCGTTCGCAAAATAACTCGTGCCGGCGAACGAGTGGGTTTCGGGAACAGGCTCGGAACGATCGATTTGTGACTTACGAGAACGAGTAAAAGCTCACAGGGAGGACGTGAGGAGGGAAGGGAGGTGAGGTTTGGCGTTGGTTTTGTGGGTTGTTGGCGGAGCGTGAATCAGGGCGCCATTGCAAATCAAAACCTTCCATCCTCCTCTCCTCCCATCCTCCTTTGAGCTTTTTACCCGTCAACGGATGGGCTGACCCTGATCGCTACAAGTCCGTTTCTGGAACACCGCTGTATCGAGTGGGCGGCCGGATCTACGCCCCGAGTTGCAGCACACACGCCGTGTCTAACTCCAGCCTCGCCGCCCGCAACGCTTCGAGCGCATCGTCATACGGGCGCCCTTCCGCCGCAAGCAGCTCCAGGCGCTCCTTCAGTGGCGTACCCAAATGCGCGAGATGGCGCGCCAGGCGAGCACTTGCGGCATCTCGATCCGTTTCGAGTCGCGTCACCGCCGCCTTGACTGCAACAGCTAGCCCGCGCTGGGCCTGGGTTTGCGCGGCGTGGGCCAGACGCTCCACCACCGCGCGAAACCCGGGCGGCGTGGCGCGACCTGGCGCGGGCAAATCGGTGAGCGTGAGCGATCGCAGCGTTTGCGCGAGCGACGAATCGTCGAGCACGGTCGATCCCGCAAGCTGCACCGTCGCCGAAATAGCCTCCACACCCAGCGCCCGTTCTGCGCGCCGCGACGGCACGCCCGCGCCCATGGCCAGATCGGCTGCTTCGGGCCAGCGCGGCAAATACCGCGCAACGAGTGCCGCGCCCTCCGACGGGCGAGTCGCGCGGGCAACCGTGGCGCGTCCGAGGCTGCCGTCGCGCACCCAACCGAAGAGCGCTTCGATCAGCGGATGGCCACTGGTGAAAAATTCGATGTCCTCGGCCTGCACGGCCACCGCGCGTCGAAAAGTTCCCAGCACCACGCGTTCGTCGTGCAGCTCAAAGCCGGCCAGCGCATCGACTTTCAGCTCGGGGCCGACGGTAAACGCCGCCTGGCCGGGGAGAACATCGACGTCGGTGTCCGCGCCCAGACCGATACGGAGCGCGACGTCCAGCGTGGCGCGTTCTAGGCGCTGCGCATAAGCATCGCCGATCGCGGCGAGCGCGGCGGTGAGATCGCTTGGTAAAGCGGAAAGCCCGAGTCGTTTTCCCGTCTCGCGTGCCATCTTCGCCACGGTGTCGGGATCGAAGCTTCGGCGATCGAGCAGCGGATCGTAGCTAACGCGAATCTGCTCGCGCGCGGTGCGTACGCGCTGCTCCAAGTCCGCGCCGTATTTTGTCCAATTGCCGCCAAGCGCCAACGTACACAGAGCCGGTTCCACATCTTCGAGCATTTCGTCGAGGCCGCCGACGGTCTCCTCGAAAACGCGCACCGAACTTGACAAAAGATCAACCACGCGCGCGTTGAGTCGATCGCCTTTTTCACGGAAGACATACTGATCCACCGGGCGCGTCTGGCCCACGCGATCGATTCGTCCGATGCGTTGCTCGATGGCCGCCGGGCTCCACGGCAGGTCGTAGTGAATGAGCACGTGACAGAACTGAAAGTTACGCCCTTCGCCGCCGAGCTCGGTGGAGAGCAGCACGCGCGGTCCGTCGGGATCGCGAAACCGGGCCACGGCGCGATCGCGATCGAGCGATGAAAGATCGCCGTGGTAGACGAGCGCCTCGACGCCTGTCACGGAGAGCCGCGCGCGCAGCGCTTCCAACGTTTCGCGCGACTCCGCGAAGACCAGCGCTTTTTCGCGACCCAGCGATTTGAGCAGATCGGAAAAGGCGTCCCACCGGCCGCCCGCGCCGAGCGAGCGCGCACGCGGCGCCAATGCGGAAAGCGCTGTTTCGCTGCGACGATCCAGCGCGGCGGCCAATGCTTCAGGCGAAGAACCGAAACGGCGCAGCAGCGAAGCGAGCGGAGCGCCGGTGGGCAAACTACCCTCGGCAGCCGCGCGCGCCAACGCCGCCGTGATGTCCGTTTCTAGCGCGCGCTCTTCCGACGAATCGGCCACCTCGACGATATGCAGTTGGCGCGCGGTAAATCCGCCGACCACCGCGCGCCGATTGCGAATGAGCCGCGCCGAGAGCGAATAATTTTCCGCCAAGTGCGCCAACAATGCATCGCCTTCGAGCGCTTGCAGCTCGTCGTCCTCGGCGAAAAGCGCTTTGATGCGCGTGCCTGCCGACGTGTCGCCGGCCAGCATCGCGCGAAGCTCGCCAGCGAGCGAACCCTGCGCGGAGAGCCGCGCGGCGAACGCCTCTTCGGTGGATGAACTGGTTGGATCAACCAGTTGAAGGAGATTGAAATAGGCGCGCGCGCCAAGTTGCAGCGGCGTGGCCGTGAGCAGCAAGAGGCCCCATGTACGCTCGGCGATCGCCGCGACGGAGGCGTGAATTTTCTCGCCGAGCAGGTGATGCGCTTCGTCAATGATGACGAGGTCCCATCCCGCTTGCGCCGCTTCTTGGGCGTGATCGCCGCTTCGGATCTGCTCGTGCGAAGCGATCACCAGCGAAAACTGCGCCCACGGCGACTTGGTCGGATCGTCAGCGCTAGCGCCCTGGTGGCGCGCGGTGTCCATGAGCGTAAAGAGCAAATTGAACTTGTGGTACAGCTCGGCCAGCCACTGCAACGTCAGATGCGCCGGCGCCAACACGAGCACGCGCCGCACCAGCCCCGCCTGCCGCAACGCGGTCAACACCAAGCCCGCTTCGATCGTCTTACCGAGTCCGACTTCATCCGCAAGGACGAAGCGCGGCTCACGCGCGGCGAGCACGCGTTGCACCACGCCGAGTTGGTGCGGCAATGCCAGGACGCGACTGCCGAAGAGCGCGGAGAGATCGCCGCGCCGTTCGTGATCGAGCGCCGTGATCTCCGCGCGCAATTTCCACGCGGCCACATCGCCCCAACGGCCTTCGGCCAAGCGGTCCAGTGGTCCGGGCCGCGGCGCCAGCGCGGTGAGGTCCTGCTCGCGGAGCGACAACTCGTTCCCCTCCGCCGTGCGCGCACGGTAACGGCCCAGCGGCGCGTCGCCGAGAATGGTGACCGGCGCGCCCTTGAACAGCGCGGCGGCGCCAGCGGGAAAACGAAAGCGCCGCACAGCGGGATCGCGTGAAGAGACCAGCACCGCTTCGTCGCGTCCGGCAAACCGCACCAGGAGCCGCGGTGGATGGTCGTCGTCGATTTCAAGGATTTCACCCACACCCCAGCTCTGCTGGTGCGCGTGGATGATTTTCATACCGGGGCGTAAGGCGGACATCGTAGGTTCCGTAAGCGAGCTAGCGGTGAATGGGCAGCACGAAGGGTAAACATTTGAGGATAGTCAGTCGGCCAGCTGTTGTCTTTTTCTTCTCAATCGCCTTTGCGGGCGTGCTCGCCGCATTGCTAATGGACATCGCGCTTCCACCGCCGCCGCCGCCCAGCCTTCCCTCCGTCGCGCCGCTTGGCCCCGCGCTGACGCACCACCTCGCGCTCATCGTTGTGGACGGACTTCGCTACGACTTGGCCACCGACGCAACGGTGATGCCCGCCTTCGCGCAGCGGATGCAGCGGGAGTCGCACGGCGAGATCTGGTCGAGTCCGATCTCCGTTACGGCCTCGGCGGTTCTGGCGTACGGGACGGGTCAACGCGGTGAGCTCGATCAAGTCGCCAATGACGAGCGCGGAAGTCCGGTGCTCTTCGCCAACGTTCCGGCCAGCGTGCGCGCGGCGGGTCTCACCACCGCCGTTACCGGTGCGCACCCGTGGTTTCATCTGTACCCCGATGGGTGGACAGAGGCGCATCCCGATCCCTCCGTGGGCATCGACGTCGACTACGACGCGGAGATTTTTGCGGCGGCGCGCGAGATGGCGTCTCGTACGCCCGCGTTTCTGGTTGCTCATTTTGTCATGCCCGATCACCAGGGCCATCGCACTGGCACGGCCTCACCGGAGTACCGCGAATTTTTGCGAACGTTCGATCGCGATTTGGCCGCGCTCCTCACCGATCTGCCGCCCGATTGGACTGTCTTCGTCACCAGCGATCACGGCGCGCGCGCCGACGGTCAGCACGGCTGGGACACACCGGAACAGCGCCGTTCTCCGCTCTACGCTTACGGCCCCGGCATCGTGCACGGTCGCGCCGAGCAGCGCCCGCTGGATCAGATCGATCTCGCCACGATGTTCGCGGTCTTGCTCGGCGTCTCGCCTCCCGCGACGAGCCGCGGCCATCTGCTGGCCGAGTGGCTCGACGTGACGGACACTGCACGTGCCCAGCTGGCCTGCGCGGATTTGGCGCGGCTCTTTGTTTACGCGCGCCAGGTGGCCTCCGAGCGGGTCGTCCTTGCCTCCGGCGCTGAACAAGCATGCCTGACGAACGAGCCGCGCCAGCGTGTGCAGGCCGCGCGCAGTGCGGCACAGCTACTCGATCGGGCGATCGGAGAGGCGCGTCCATCCGGTGTGCTTCGCGGGTCGCTGGTTCTCTTGTTCGCGGTGCTCGGAGCGTTGGTGATCGTTTGGCTGACGGTTCGACCGATGAGCTTCGCCGTGGCGCGCGCTACCGCGATTGGAATCGTGCTAGCCGCGCTCGGCACCGCGATCATTTTCGCTCTGGATTTTCCGCCGGGCGCATGGCAGGCGGTCGGTGTCGCCGCGCTTGCCGTGTCGCTCAACGGCGCACTGATTGGTGCTCTGACGCAGTCGCGGCGCGCGTTGGCGTGGCTGGCGCGCGAGCCGTGGTTAGGTGCGCTGCTCTTGCCGGGCCTGCTGGTGGCCACGTCCACATGGTCGCTGCGCGGCGAGGCTTTTGGTTTGGCTGCGCTGATCGCGATTGTTCCGATGATCACCGATTTTTCCTCCACGCCCGCGAAGATCCGGTGGCAGGTTCCGAAGCGTGCCGTGGCGACCCTGGGGCTGCTTTTTTTTGTTTCGCCGCTCGCGTTTGTTCGTGACGCTTATCTCCCCGATTCCCTGATGGCCCGTCCGGATTTGCTTCTCGGACTCGCGGTTGCTTCGATGGTGCTGTTTTCAGCGACTAGATTTTTTGTCAAGACAACAAAATATCAAGTTTCGGCGCTAGCCGTCGTTTCGATGACCGCGCTCGCGGTCGCCTCGCTCGTGCTGCGGCGTTTCGCGCCGGCTGCGGTCTGCATCACCGGTTGGCTCGGTTGCGCCATCGCTGTGCCACTGGTTTGGCGTCGTGGTTCCTGGTTGAAGACCGCGGCTCCCGTAGCCGCGGCACGGCTCGCGCTGATGCGCGTAAAGGTGGGCCAGGCCGCGGCTCCCGTAGCCGCGGCACGGCTCGCGCTGACGCGCGTAAAGGTAAGCCAGGCCGCGGCTCCCGTAGCCGCGGCACGGCTCGCGCTGACGCGCGTAAAGGTAAGCCAGTCCGAGCTTCTCGCGCTTGCCTCCTACTCCTGGGTTTCGCGCGATGCAGAAATTCCGGCCCTGCTGCTCACTTACGTCGTGGCGTCGCTGGTCGGCGAAACGTTTGCCCAACAGGATCGGGATGCGCAGAAGCCCCTTCATCCCGCGGCGGTGCTGGCGCTGGTGACGTTTCTTTTCGCCTGGATTTTTATTCAGCGGATCGGCGTGCAGCTCGGCGTCGAATTCACCAGTCTCGATTTTGGCGCCGGTTCGTTTCGCGAAGCCGGTGCGCCGATGTGGCGGTTGGTTTCCGCGGTTTGCTTCAAGCACGCGCTCGCCGTGACCGGGTTGGTTTTCGCGGTGCTTACGCCGCTTCGGAAAACCAGCCGCGTGTCGGTGGCACGTGGGCTCGTCATCGCCGAGGCCGCGCGCGCCGCAGTGCTCACGGCGCATCTGCTCATTTGCCGCGGATCGTTTTGGACATCACTTCACGCGCTGGGTGATTTGCCGCACGCGCTCTTGGCGCTGGTGGTTGCGGCAGGGGCGTGGTGGGTGGTGGCGCGCGCAAACGCGGACAGCTCACCGTTGCCGAGCTAGCGCAAGCTCGATTCGCACGCGCGCCGTTAACCACTCGGCCGTCGCCGCGGCCAGTTGCGCGTTGGCGTCGGCGACGCGCGCCTGCGCGGTCAACGCTTCCGCTTTCGTTGCTGAGCCGCGCGCCGCTTTGTCGGCAACCACGCGTGAAAGCTCCGTTGCCAATGCCAACGCGCGCTCTTGCGCATCGACGCGACGCTGCGCGGTTTGGTCGGCACGCATCGCTTGGCGGACGGCGGTTCGTGCTTCGCTAGCGGTGTCCAGCGCGGCTTGCCGAGCCTGCGCCGCGCGCGCACAAGCGGCATCCTCACGCGCGCGTGACAGTCCCCAATCGAGCGCGGTCCAGCGAACGTTGGCGGTGGCGGCGGCCCAGAGCGGTGGATGAATCGCATCGACAACGGGACCCGCTTCCGCCGAGATCGCCAACTGAGGATAGAGATCTTGTGCGGCCGCGCTGCAACGTCGCTCGGCCGCGGCGGCATCGGCTTCGGCCGCTTGCACGTCGAAACGCGCTTGGGCTGCGGTCTCTTCCGCCTTTTCGGGAACGCTGAGAAGTTGCGGTTTTTCGAGCGTGGTTGAGAGTGCGCGTCCAGCGGGAAACGAAATTCCGATCAGCGCTTCGATCTCCGCGCGCCCGTCGTCTAGCGCAGCTTCGGCAGTTGCCGTCTGTGCTTCGGAGGTGGCGACGGCCAACTTGGCATCGAGCACAGCGGCCATGTCGCCCTGGCCTTGTGTGGCGAGTGACGCAGCAACATCGCGCCGCGCTTGTGCGGCAGCCACCTCGGCGCGCGCGTGATCGACCTGCGCGGCCGCGGCGGCGTGCCGGAAGTAGAGCGCGGCTACCGTTGCGGCGAGATCGTTTTCGGCAGCCTGCGCACGCAGCGAGGTCGCGTCCCGCAAGTGCTCAGCGGCGGCGTGATTTTGCGTCAACGCGTAAAGATCGCTGATGGGCTGTGTAAGCATGGCATTGGCGCCGCCGGAGAGCGGAAGTTGCAAGGGCACCGTTCCATTGGCGACGGATACATTAAATGGCGTTGCCGCGCGTCCGAACACACCAATATCGACACGCGGACCGCGCAGCGCGCCAGCAGCGCGGACGTCCGCATCGGCGCTGGAGACTGCGGCGCGCGCGGATTTCAATTTCGGAGAATGGATTCGAGCGAGCGATTGGAGTTCGTCGAGCGTGATCGGTGCTTCGGCGCGCGCGCTTGCCGCGCCTGCAACGAGAAGAAAAAACGCGACGTGCTTACGGCTCGATGACAACATGTTCTCCGCTCTCCAATCCGCGCGTGATCTCGCGGTACATCCCGTCCGTCGCGCCCAGCTCGACTTCGCGGTCCACCACTGCGCCCGCCGCCGTGCGCACTTTCACAATCGCTTTCCCTTTTTCCTGACGGACGGCCGCCAGCGGCACGGCGATGACGCCCTCATGCGCTGCTGCTTCCACCACCAGCTCCACCGCCATGCCGTCGATGAGCCGCGTGCCTTTCACACTTGGGAGCGAGCTGGTGATCTCGACGATCTTCACGTCTTGCGTGGCGCCGCCGGGATTGCCCGCCTCGAAGTGGCGCCGTCCGAGTGAACGCGCCACCGACGTGACGGCGCCGCAGTACTCTTCACCGGGCAGGGCATCGGCGTGCGCACAGGCTTTCTGCCCGACCTGCACCACGCCCATGTTGAGCTCGTCCACTTCGGCGCGAATTTGCAAAGTTGACAAATCCGCAAGTTGAGCCACGGCCTGCGCGGGCGCCACGGCCTCACCCGGATGCGCAAAAAGCGCCAGCACGGTGCCCGCGAACGGCGCGCGAATCGTGCGGCCGGCGATCTGCAACTGCGCGATCGAGAGCCGCGCTTCCGACGCTTCCACCGTGGCGTGCGCCGCGCGAATGTCCTCGGCCCGCGCGCCGGCGACCACCAGGTCGAACGCCTTCTTGGCCTGCTCCTCACGGGAAGCCGCGACCTCTTCGTTGCGCCGCGCTTCATCGTGCGCCGCGCGGGTGATGGATTGATTCGCAAAGAGTGCATCCGCCCGCGTGCGCGCATCGCGTGCCGCCGCAAGTCCCGTTTGCGCTTCGGCCAAACGTGCCTGGGCTTGCGCAACTTCCTCGCGCCGCGCTCCGGCCAGGAGCCGCCGTTCGTTGGCCCGCGCGGTGGCAACGTCCGCCTGCGCCAGTTGAAGCTGCGCGTGCGCTTCGTCGTCTTGCAAAATGACCAACGGCGCGCCCGCGGCGACTTCTTGGGACTCGCGCACCTCCACCGATCGCACGATTCCTGCTGCCGGAGCCGGCACGCGCAAAACGGAACGCGTGGTTTCCACATGTCCGGGTGCATGAATCTGCTGCTTGAGCGTACGCCTCCGGGCGGCGACCGCGGGGATGTCGGCGGGCCGCACGGAAAACCAAATACCGACGAGAACAAACACCATGCCTACGCTGGCAGCCCCCCACAAAAGGAGACGGCGTTGCGGTGCAGCGGGTTCTGTTGCGGCGGGCATGGAAGCGTGCTCAGCATGCGCCTCTGCAGTCGAGATTCCAATTTTCACGCGGCGGCCTCCAGGAGCACGCCATCCTGCATGCGCAAGACGCGGTCCGCAAAGCGAGTCAGCCGAGGATCGTGCGAAACGACGGCCACGCCGCATCCCTCCTCTGCCGCCGCGCGGAGCAGGTCCATGATGGCGAGCCCGGTCTCGGTGTCCAGCGCTGCGGTCGGTTCGTCACAGAGGAGAATCGGCGGCGCCGTCACCAGCGCGCGCGCAATGGCCACGCGCTGTTTTTGCCCGCCGGACAGCTCGCGCACGCTGCGTTTCACCTTGTCCGCGAGTCCGAGCTTGCCGAGCATTTCGGCGGCGCTGGTGCGCGATGGTCTTGCGGAAATGTCAAGTGCCAGCATCACGTTCTCTTCGGCCGTGAGCTCGGGAAAAAGGTTGAAATCCTGAAAGACGAATCCGAACGAACCGCTGCGCACTTCGGGGAGCTGCTCCTCGCGCAAGGCCTGCACTTCGCGTCCTTCGACCAGCACGCGGCCCTCGGAGGGTTTGGTCAAGCAGCCCATCAGTGAGAGCAGCGTTGTTTTGCCGCTGCCCGATGGCCCCATGATGAGCATCAACTCGCCCTGGTGAAGTCGCAGATCGGCACGTTTGACCGCTCGGACCGCCATGGCGCCGGATCCGTAAGTCTTCTCGACGTTGGCCAATTCGAGGACGGGGGTCATAGGTTTATCCAGAGTCCCCTCCCCCTTGACGGGGGAGGGTCAGGGTGGGGGTGCGAATCGTTGGCACTTGGACTCGGTCCCCCCTCCCTAGCCCTCCCCCGCAAAGGGGGGAGGGGAAAAGGAGCGTTTTTTCGCTTGAGTGGCCGGCACTGCGGATTGAGCGGGCCATGACGAAAGCGGGCGTCATCGAAACACCTCCGTCGGTTCCAGCCGAACGATGCGCAAAATGGGCGCTAGCGCTGAAACGCCGCAGATCCCCGTCACGATCACCGCCGCGAAAACCACCTGTGTGGTGGTCATTTCGCTCGGCAAAAATCGCCGCACCACGAATCCCGCGCCAATTGACAAAATAAATCCACTCCCAAAACCGAGCGCCCCCGCCAGCATGGCCTGCCGCAGCACCACGCGGGTGACGAACGCATTGGACGCCCCGATGGCTTTGAGTGTCCCGAACTGTTTCAAGTGCTCCAACGTCGATGAGTAGACCGTCTGCCCGACGACCAGCAGGCCCACGAAGAGCGCCAGCACGCTGGTGACCAAGAGGATGATGCGAATGTCCGCGGTGCGTTTCCAATACGCATCGTGCCGCTCCAGAAATTCCTCGTACGTCAGTGCCTCCTGGTTTGGCGCCACTGCCCGCGCCACCGCGCTCTGGAGTAGCTTCAAGTCCACGCCCGGTACTGCTTTGGCCGCGACATAGGTGATCTCGTCCTTGCGCTGCGGCGCGTACATCCGAATCGTGTCCAGCGAAACGAACGCGTAGGGAATGGTCAGGAGCGGCTTAATTCCATGCGTGAATCCGACCACGTGAAACTTCACTCCGTGCACCTTGAATTCGCTGTCCAGCTCCAACGGACATTTTCGCGTAATGGATCGGTCGACCACCGTGCCGCCGTTTTCGATGAGCCGCCCCGGATCCCCCTCTACCGCGCTCATGGCCAGCGCCGAGGTGCGCGGATCGACCCCGACGAAGTTGATGGGGCCGCCGTTGCCTTCGCCCGGGCAGTTAAATCCAGTCGGGTAGTAGAGCAGGGGTTCGGCCGCGGCCACGCCGGCAATCGAGCGCACCTTGTAGAGCGTGCTCTCGGGAATGGAGTCGCCCAACTCGAAGAAGGCCGTACCTTTGGAGACGATCCAGAGATCGCCGCCTTCGCGCTGCACCAGCACCGAGGCGTAGCGCTGGATGCCACGGTAGAGCGCCAGATTCTGCAAAACGAGCAAGACGGCCACGGCTACGCCAACGACGCTGGCCGCCAGTCGCAGCTTGTTTTGGAACAGCAATCTTCGCGCTAACGGGACGGGCACAGACCCTCTTGTACGCCAAACAGTTGGGGAAGTTTCGTAGCTTGACGCGTCTAACCCATGCAAGTAGGGTACGCGGCCTTTGTTCGCCCCCTTGACGTTTGAGCGGGCTGTTGGGGGCTAGCTCGGTTACATGCCGGATACGAAGAGCCGAGCGGTTGGCCCGTAAATTGCTGAACACTGCGGCGTCAGAGGAGACGCTGGTAGCCGAGGCCTGGAGAAAGAATGCGGATTGCGCTCTTTGCAGATAGCTGGTTCCCCACCATCGATGGCGTAGCCGTGAGCGCCATGGCCGATTATCTCCGACTTCAGGAGCAAGGCCACGATGTTACGGTCTACGTCCCCAAGCTCCCGGGCGTGACCAAGGGTACCGCCGTCAATACTTGGCTGTCGCTTCCGGTTCCGCACTACAAAGACCACGCCGTCGCTTTTTTGCCGCCGCCGTCGTTCCTGACCAAGGTTGGTGGCTACGATCTCGTTTATTATCATGGAACTACGCCGTCTTTTGCCTATTCTTGCCTTGCGCAGGCGAGGCTCTTGGGCCAGCGTTTTGTGTGGCGATTCACGACATTTGTGCCAGACTATTTGCGGCACGCGGAGTCGTTTATTCACGATTACGCGGCGCCCTACGTCGGAAAGCGCGTAGCCAATTACGCGGCGCGCGGCGTCTCCAAGCTGATGGGCAAAGCTTGGGAGCATTTTCTCCGCCACGTTCCCTACGCGGTCGTTGCTAACGAGAGCTGTGCCAATTATGTCGCGGATCGGTCACAAGCGAAGGTGATTGTCATCCCTCCGCGGCCGCTCCCGGCTGGACGGGTCAATGGCGATCCGCTGGTTGGCATCCCGCGCGGCAAACGGATCGCGGTGCTGTCTCGTCTGTCGCCGGAGAAGAACCTCGAGGCGGCAGTCGACACGTTCACCGAGCACATCTATCCCAAGCACAAGGACGCGCACCTCATCATGATGGGCGACGGGCCTGCACGGCCAATGCTGGAGAAGCGCGCCAACGGCAACCCCAACGTGAAGTTCGTGGGGATGGTTCCGAACGAGAAAGTCCACTCGTGGCTCTCCTATTCGGACCTGTTCATGTTCACCAGCCTTTCGGAGACTCACGGATTGGTCGTCGAGGAGGCCAAGCGCGCGTCGCTTCCCGTGGTGGCGTTCGACGATGATCGCGGTGTAACGGCGCAACTTCGCGGCAGCGATTGCGGCCGGCTGGTTGCGGCGGGACGCACGGATCTGCTCGGCGAAGCGGTTTCGGAGTTGCTCGCGGGCGACGGCGAACGCAAGGCCATGGGCGCGCGCGCCAAAGCGGACCACGAGCGGCGTTCGGCGCCGGTGCAGGCGTTTTTCCACGATCTCTGGCTCTGATCGAAGGGGCGACCGTGAGCGTTGACGTTGTCGTGGACGTGAGCGTGGACGGCGACCTGAACGGCGACATGGCCGTGGATGTTCCAGCCAAGTCGCCCACTGCCACGTTCACGTCGCCGTTAGCGTCAACGACCACGTCAACGTCGGCGAAATCCTCGTCGGGCGATCGTTGGCTACACCTCTTTTGGTTCGCCGTCGGACTCCCTAGCTTTGTTGTCGTCACCGTGGCGATGATGGCTGCGGCAGCGACGCCCTCGGTGATACTTCTCTGCTCCACCTGGGACGGACTTGTCTCAGCTCCGCTAGTGGCCCGCCTTTTGCTGGTCGGAATGCTGGTGGCACCGGCCTACTTCCTCTTTGCGCTTTTCGCGGTCTTCGGTGGATCGCTTCTGGCGTGGCCATTTCGCGGTGCGCTCGTCGAGGGAAAGTGGCCGCTCTACTCGCCGCAGGTTCAGCGTTATGGCGCGTATGGTGTGGTGATGGGCGTGGTGCATCTCCTGCTGCTCCCGCGTATGAGTCCGCTTGCTGGTCTCTGGATCAACCTGATGGGCGGCCGCTGCGGAAAGCGCCTCTTTTGCGCCAATCCCGTTGGCTTCTCGGATCTGCCCCTGCTCACGCTCGGCGATGACGTGGTGATCGGCTCCAACGCGGTCATCATCTGTCATCAAGCCACGCGCGGTTCATTTCGGCTCTCGCCGGTGCGAATCGGACGAGGCGTTTCCATCGGGACGCACGCGGTGATTTTGGGCGGCACCACCGTCGGAGATTTCGCCACGGTGGCACCCAATTCGCTGGTGCAACCGGGGACGGTTATCGGCAAAGGCGAAGTGTGGGCAGGCGTTCCGGCGGTGCAAATCCATCGCCACAAGACGGAGGCCGCAGCCGCTGCTCCCGTAGCAGCCGCACGGCGCGCGCTAGAGGTGGGTCAGTGATCCGCGTTCACTTTCACTACGACGATCTTCCTTTCGTCAAAGGCTGCGGGCCGCTCACCGTTCGGCGCCACCAGCGGCTGGCCGCGCAGCGGGCTGGGCTCACTGTCGTTGACGATCCGCGGGCGCCGTACGATGTATTGCATGCGAATACAATTTCGCCGATGGCGCCGCGGCTCTTTGCGCAGGCGCGCGAGCGTGGTGCCGTGGTGGTTGCCCACGCGCACACGACCGCCGAGGACATGGCGGGGAGCTTTACGCTTTCCGATGTGTGGCGCCATGGCGCCAAGCCCCATTTGCGGCGAGTCTACGGAGCCGCGGACTTGGTGGTGGCGCCGAGCATCTACACCGCCAATCTCCTCGACCGTTACAACTTGCAGCGGCCTATCGAAGTGATTTCCAACGGCGTCGACGTGGCTGCTTTTGCGCCCGAGAACGAAGCGGCCCAGCGGCGGCGGCGACTCCAGCGCGCGCGCGTGCTTGCGGGTAGCGATCAGCTGGTGGTTGCTGCGGTGGGACTTCTCCTCGAGCGCAAAGGCGTGCGCGACTTCGCCGAAGCCGCCGGACGTTTTTCGGAGGCGCTCTTCACTTGGGGCGGAGAGCTTCCGTCGCCGCTGATTTCGCTGGCGCCGAGCTTGCGCATGTTGGTGCGGCGTCCACCGAGCAATTGCCGCTTTCTCGGATTCGTGGACGATGTACGCGATGTTTATGCCGGCGCGGATGCCTTCGCCTTTCCGTCCCTCGAGGAAAACCAGGGCATCGTGACCTTGGAAGCCGCGGCCTCGGGTCTTCCGCTGGTGGTGCGTGACATCGGCGTCTACCGCGGTTGGCTGCGACACGGTGAAAACGCGCTCTTCTTCCACGACGCCGCGGGTATGGCGGCGCATCTTCGCGATCTCTCGGCGCGGCCTGAGTTGCGGGCGCGGCTAGCAGCGGCGGCGCGCAAGATGGCCGATGAGCATGACCTGTACCGCGTGGGTGCTCGGCTGGCGGGGATTTACGAGCGGGCGCTGCAGATTCGTAAGGCGGCGTAAAATTCTTATTAAGAAGGCAGGTAGGCGGGAGTTACTGCTCGCCTCTCTTTTTCTCCTCGCGGCGTTAGCGCTGATTTGGTTGCCATCGTTTTTGCCGCTGCAGGATTATTGGAACCACGTTGCGTCGGCGTTTGTCGCGAACAAGTTGCTAGCTGGCGATTCGGTCCTCTCAAGGAATTATTCGCTGGCTTGGAACCCTGTTCCCAATTTGGGAACGGAGCTTTTGCTCATGGGGTTTCTGCGCGTCCTCTCTCCTGACGCCGCGGGGCGTGCGCTGCTCACCCTGATTGTTCTCGCCCATGCCGCCGCCTTCTCGTGGCTGCGCGCTCGTTTTTCACTGCATCTGGCCTGGGCGGTGGTGTTCGGGATGTCGCTTTTTTTTGTCGAAGGCTTTTTCAATTTTCAGCTTGGTTTCGCGCTGGGCTTGATGTTTTTCGCGCTGGCCGACGGCGGGCTGCACAGCCTTTGGCGCTTCGCCGTCGCACTGCTGCTGGCCACGCTTACCTATTTTTGCCACGCGGAACCGTTCGCACTTTTTGGCGGTGCCGCGATCTTGTGCGCACTTTGGCGCCGCGATTTTTCCACGGCTGCGATGGCGGCCTTGGCGCTGCTCCCCGGCGCGGCGCTTCTGGTGGCGTTCCTAAATCTTCCGGAAACCGCCGCGCTCGATTGGAGCACCCGTTCGGTGCCGCCGGTGCTCTGGTGGACTTATCCCGCGGTGAAGGTCGCCGGAATTTTCATGACTTGTATGCCGTACAGCTACGTCTTGGGGCTGGCCAAGCTCGGCGTGCTCGGATGGCTCATCGCCAAGCTCTGGCGCGCGCCGGTCGGCAACCGCGCGCTCGCACTCTGCGCCGCGGCCAGCTTGGTGCTCTTCTACGTCGTCCCGTACGACATCGGGCACGTCACCTACCAGCTAGACACCCGCTGCTTGCCCTTTGCGCTCCTGTTTTTTCTGCTCGGCAAAAATCTCGTCGGTGATTGGGCGCGCGTGGCTGCGAAAGCCTCGGTGGCATTGGCGCTCCTCACGCTCAGCGAACAGGCCGTCTATTTTACGCACTGGTCCGCGCGGGCGACCGAGCTGAACGCGGTCGTGGATGCGGCTCCAGTGGGCGCGCGCGTTTTGCCGGTGATCGGTTTGCACGCACTGGGCCGCGTGAATCCGCTGATTCATCTCCCCGCACGCGAGCTCACCCGCGGCGCCAGCTACTACCCGTATCTTTTCAGGTACCGGTACCATCTGATTCGCGAGCGCGAATATCCGGGACGAATTCCGCTGGCGGATCTCAACACGCCCTGGAATCAGGTCGGCTTCGATGACGCGAATTGCGACGACCTCTATTCGCCAACGGGCGGTGTCGGGACCCTAGCGATGCCGCTCGTTGCAATCGATAAAGCCATTGAGTGTATTCCGTGGAAATCGCGCGCGGTGGCCGGAGGGAAGGCGGGGCAGTTTCCGGATATCGCTGCCGTGGCGCCGTCGTTTGATGGGCTGATCTTGCTGGACGTGAATTCGGTACTCACGTCGCAGCTTGGCGCGCTCGGACGGATAGTGGTTCGCAATGGCGCGGGCGCCTACGTGACCCTTGTGCGTTAGTCGCTTACGATCGCGACTGCGAAGCTGCCGCTTCCAACGCGGCCACACGACGCTTTAGATCCACCAGCTCGGCGCGCTCCGCGCGAACGTCTTCCCATTGCGGCTCCATGCGATCGAGCCGATGTTCGATGGCTGTGACCCGTGCGTTGAGCGCCGCCACATTGCGTTTCAGCTCCGCCACATCGCTTTTCAGCTCCGCCACATCGCTTTTCAGCTCCGCCACATCGCGCTTGAGCTCGGCGACGTCCTTTTTGAGCTCGGCGACGTCCTGCTTGAGCTCCCCGATTTGCGTGGAATGAAAATTGAGCACGCCTTTGATCAACGCGAACTCTGCCTTTGCCTCTTCGTGGTTCTTGTCGATCTTCCGATTTAGCTCATCGCGAAAGCTGAAGAGTGCCTCGCGCGTGACGCGGTTGTCGGCGCGCATCTTCTCGAGAAGAACGGCGACGCGACCCATCGGCGTCTCGCCGGGAGATTTGCGAGTTGAGGACGATTTGCGAGGCATGGAGGTTTTCTATCACAAGGGTCTGACATCCAAATGGTGCGACGGATGACCGTTTGGGTCAACGCCGCCACGCCGCGTCGTTCACCACGCCGCGCACCAGCACCGTATCCTTGAGCCACCGCGCGTCGTCGCGCTCCGGAAAATCCAGCGTGGTGTGCAGCCCGCGGCTCTCCCGCCGCAGCCGCGCGCTCGTCACGATGAGCATCGCCACGTCCGCAAGATTTCGCAGCTCGAGCGTCGGCGCGGTCACGTGCGTTCCCCAGTAGTAGTCGCGGATTTCGTCGCGAAGCAGCGCTAGCCTGCGCTGGGCGCGGTCCAGCCGCTTGTTGGTGCGCACGATGCCGACGTAGTTCCACATCGTTCGGCGCACTTCGTCCCAGTTGTGCGCGACCACCACGCCTTCGTCGGGCGGCACCGCGCTCCCGGAGTTCCAGTCGGGGGCGGGCGGCAGCGGCGCGGCTTCGCGAACGAGCTTGGCGGCCAGCGCGGATGCGTTGTGGCCGAAGACGAGCCCTTCCAGCAGCGAGTTGGAAGCGAGGCGATTGGCACCATGGAGCCCGGTGCAGGCGGTTTCACCGGCAGCGAGCAAGAACGGCAACGTCGTTGCACCCGAAAGATCCGTGGCCACGCCGCCGCAAGAAAAGTGCGCGGCTGGCACCACGGGAATTGGTTGTACGGCCATGTCGATGCCGAACGCCAAACACGTCTGGTAAATGTGCGGAAACCGCTCGACCAGAAATGCTTTCGGCAGATGCGTCATGTCGAGCACGATATGATCGTCGCCGGTTTTTTTCAGCTCGCTGTCGATGGCGCGGGCCACGATGTCGCGCGGCGCCAGGCTTTTTTGCGGGTGGTAGCGCTCCATGAACGTTGCGCCATCGCGCCGTTTGAGTACGCCCCCTTCGCCGCGCAGCGCTTCCGAGATGAGGAAATTTTTGGCCTGCGGATGGAAGAGGCAGGTCGGGTGAAACTGAATGAATTCCATGTCGGCGATGGCCGCGCCGGCGCGGTGGGCCATGGCGATGCCGTCGCCCGAGGCCACGTCGGGATTGGTGGTGTAGAGATAGACTTTGCCGCAGCCGCCGCTCGCGAGAAGCGTGACTTTGGCGCGGATGGTGACCACGTCGCCGCTATCGGTGTTGAGGACGTAGGCGCCGATGCAGCGGTTGGGGCCGGGCTGGCCCAGTTTCTCGCTGGTGATGAGGTCGATGGCGAGGTGACGCTCGAGCGACTCCACGCCGCGCGCTTCGGCGGCGGCGACGAGCGCGCGTTCGACTTCCGCGCCGGTGAGATCTTTGGCGTGCAAGATACGGCGCCGCGAATGGCCGCCTTCGAGTGTGAGGTGGTAGTCGTCGCCAGCGCGATCGAAGGCCACGCCGAACGCAATGAGTTCGCGGACGCGTTCCGGGCCCTGGCGGACGCACATCTCGACGACGTCCTTGCGGCAGAGGCCGGCGCCCGCGGTGAGCGTGTCGGCGACGTGCGCGTCGAAGGAGTCTTCCGTCGAGAGCACGGAGGCGATGCCTCCCTGCGCGTAGCGGGTGTTGGACTCGGCGCGGCCGGCTTTGGTGAGCACCAGGACGCGGCCGTGGCGCGCGGCTTCGAGGGCAAAGGTGAGCCCGGCGATGCCGCCGCCGATGACGAGGAAGTCGACGTCGCGTTGCATGGGGGCGGCTTATAGCGTAATTCCGCGAGGTGAATCGTGCCCTGGAAAAGCCGGCGACGGCGACGTCTGCAGCTACGGCCACGGGACGATTCAGCTGGGTTGCTTGGAGTTGTGTTTTATTTCTCCTCTACAACGCTGGCGGGCCGCACGCCGACGTGCATGCCAACAACGAAGTTTTTCGGACGCTAACTTTCACGCCGACCACCGCGAACATCGTCCGGATTTTGCGCGCGCCGTTTACCGATGACGGCGACATCTTGCGCTACTTCGCCTACGCCAATGCTGCGCTGGGGCGGCGGTATCAAAAGTTTTACATTCGATCGTCCGCGGAATGGCTGGCCGAATTTCAGGCGTCGCCCAAGGAGATCGATACCGACGCCGCGGGGTTCGTCGATCCGCTCGCGCCACTTGTTCCATACCAAGACTACGTCGTGGAATATCCACCCGGGCTCTTCTTGATCGCCGTGCCTCTGGCGTTGCTCACGCATGATCAAGATGTCTTCCGCGTTCTTTTCGGGAGCGCCATGGCGTTGCTTCTGACACTCGCGCTCGTTTTGTGTTTGCGGATCGCGCGCCTTTTACCGATGCGCCGCGACGAGACGTTGGTGCGCTGGTCGGCCATGGCCGTGATCGCGCTCGGCGCGGTCTGCACGCACCGGTTCGATGCCGTGGTGTCGTTTCTTCTCTGCCTAACGCTCTGGGCGATGTTCACGAACAAGCCGAAAGTGGCGGGCGCGGCGCTCGGCGTGGCGATTGCCGCGAAGTTAGTTCCTGTGATTGTGGCACCCGTCTTGGTTATCGCACTGGTGCAAGAGCGGCGTTGGCGCGACCTTGGTCTAGCGGTTTACGCCGCGTTTTTCGCGCTGGCGGCGGTGCTCTTGCCCGCGGCGTTGTTCGCCGGTTCTCATTTTTTCGATTTTCTCGGCTACCACGCCAACCGCCCGCTGCAGATCGAGAGCACCCCCGCTGCGTTGCTTTCGCTCTGGCGCGTAATCGATCCCAGCTCGCTGTCGGTGTCACGAAGTTACGGATCGACCAACGTCGTCGGCGGCTACTCCGATTTTTTTCTGAAGTTGGCGGCGCCGCTCACGGTGCTGGGACTGCTCGCCGTCTATGCCATCACGTGGCTGCGGCTGGCCCGCGCGCGCACGTCCGCGGACCGCAACGCCATCGTCACCGCCGGCGCGTTGGGCGCGCTGGTGGCGTTCATGGTGTGCGGCAAAGTCTTTAGTCCGCAGTATGTGGTCTGGCTGGTGCCGCTCGGGGTCTTGCTCTCCAATGCGCAGGGCCGCGAAGGGCGCTGGTTTTTCTTGATGCTCATGCTGATGACGCAAACGATTTATCCCGCGGCCTATATGGACGCCGAGCGTCTGGTGCCGTGGGTCTCGGCGCTCATCGTCCTGCGCAACGGAATGCTGGCGATGTGGGCCGTTCGCCTGCTTTGGAAATCGCCGACCATGGAACCGGCGACGGCGCACGCGTGATCGCGTCTGCTCGGGACATCGCGATACTGCTGACGGCAGTAACGCTAGCGGTGGCGCTCGTGGTGCTGAATTTTCCGAGACACGCGGCGCCGCTGACGACGGTTTTTTCTCCCGAGCAAGTCGAATCGATGCAGGCCGTCGACGTGACGGCGCAACGCCAGGCCCACCGTGTGGCGCTCGTGTGCATCGTGCTTTTCGCCGCGGTCGGTGCGCTCGGCTGGAAACGCGCGGCTGCCTCAAGGACCGTTCGGCGGCTCTCGGGCATGGCGCGACCGCTCAAGCGTCAAGGTGGAATTTTGGTCGCCGTGGCGCTGCTCTTTTTTGTCATCACTCACCCGAGCGATCGCAGTGTGCCCGCGCTTTTTTGCGCGGTCGGCGCTTTCGTTGTCCTCTGGCTTTTGCCGTTTTTTCGGACGCGCGTGGACGTCAAAGTCCTGATCGCTTTCTTGGTGATCGACGTCCTCTTCCTAATGCTGCCCGGGCTCTTGGAAACACCCGACTTCAGCGGCGAGAAGTCCGCCTTCATCGCCCAAGTTGGCCACCATTTCAGCATCGTGGTGGGCGCCGCCGATCGGTTGGCCATGGGTCGCGCTTGGTTTGACGGCGCTGCGCCCTACTACGGCCTCCTGCCACCGGCCGCGCTGGCCGCGGTGCAGCTCCATTTTCGTAGGCTCGATTTCGGTGAGCACATCCGGCTGATGCAGCTCTTGCAGCTCGCGTTTCTGGTGCTCGCTGCCCTCAGCTACTACCTCTGGAAACCGCGCGCGCCGCTCTTGTGGATCGCACCGCTGCTGGTGCTCCTGCCGTGGCTCGGCACCAACTTCAATGCCGTTCTCTTTCCGAACCAATCCGCGTGGCGATCGCTAGGCTTTCCGGTGGCCACGTTGGCGTTGCTTCTTTCGCGTCGCGTTTCTCTCGTTCGCGCGGCGATGATCCTCGGATTCGCCACGACGCTGGTTCTCCTCCTCAATACCGAAACCGGAATTTGCGTAACGCTCGGCACGATCGTTTTCTTGGCCGTTCGAATCGAAACGCCGCTTCTTCGATACGCGGCCTCGATCGCCGCCGCGTTCGCCATTGGCGCTGCGGTTGTGCTCGGTCTCTTTTGGCTCTTGCTCGGCGTGGGTCTGGGCGATTGGGCGCTTCTCCCGAAGCTCACCGGCATGGTGCAGCTGTTTCGTCGTTACGGCGAGCAGGGATCCAACTTGCGCGGCCTTGCGCTCTCGCTCGATCCGGTGGCGCTGCTGATTTTTTTGCACGCCACGTTCGTCGCGTTGCACGCGGCGCTGCGGCGAAGCGACGGCGCGCTCAGTTTTGGTGGCGCGTTTCGAGCGGCGATTTCGGCCATCACGCTGGTCTGGTTTGCCTATTACGTGGCCCGTCCGCACGAGTGGAATTTGTGGACCCTCTATTTTTTGTACGGATTCTTGTTGGCGCCGCTTCTCGAGGGACGTCTCTGGAATCTCTTTCGAAAACAGTGGCGCCGGGGTTTTGTGCCGCTGCCCATCGCGGTGCTGACCCTGGCGCTCGCGCCAGTCACGGTCCTTGCCCACGCCAACGCCAACAATGGTGTGCTTGATCGGTTGCCGTTTCTGCATCCACGTGGTGCCGCGGTTCTTCGTTCGGGCGTCTGGCTGTCGCCCACTGTCGCGGCGGCGCTCGAGGAGAAAGCCACGCTCCTTCGATCATTGAATCGGCCGGTCTACTTCACGAACGACTGCTATCTTCTGCCCCTCTTGACCGGGCTCGACAATCAACTTCCTGATCAGGATGTTTTTGCGGGTACGTTCACGCCGGCTGATTTCGAGGCGCTGGCCAAGACGACCTTGGCGCTGGGTCCGCCGCAAATTCTCTTCGACGATCCGCACACCGAAGGGGCCGGTCCCGCCGAAGTGCAGGCCTTCTTTGCGCGCCTCGGTCGCCGGCTGTCGCCGCACTATCGGCCGGCCCGAATCGAACACGGCTGGCAAATCTGGGAGCGGAAATAGCGGTTTACGGTCAGTGGTTTTCACTTGACAAATCGCCAGTTGTCCGAGTGTGCCCGGCCGCCCCGGGATGTACCCACGCGTGATGCATCGCTCAACGATTCTCTTCGTCGTTCTCGTGACGTCCGTCCCCGCATTCGCCGATCCCGGCGTGGTGAAAGGCCCCGTCATCACAGGCGTCACCAGCAGCGAGGCTTGGGTGACCTGGGCCACGGACAGCGTGGACATCGAACCGATGGATCGACTCAAACTTTGGTCCAAGCCAACCGGCGCCGAATCGTTTGCCGACGAGACGGACAATGGCCTCGAGCACCGCGTCCATCTCTCTGGCTTGGCGGCTTCGACGGCCTACCAGCGACTCGTCACGCCACCTGCGCAGGGTTGCCAGACGGCGGTTCCCGGAATCGCCGCCGCGTTGGTTGTTTTGGTGGCGCTAGTCGCACTCCGCCGCCGCGCGACATAAGTGCCACCAGTCGGCTAACGCTTTTCGCCAGGGGAATGCGCCCCTTGTGAAAAATCTCGCATTGTTATGTAAACGTTATCCGGCTGACTCGTTGGCATGGATGGTGCTGGGGAATTCCCCAGGCTTTCCCGCCGTCCTAAATACGGAGCTACGGATGCGATCTCTCCTTTACGCCCTCTTGTCCTGCTGTTTCCTCTCCGCGCCAGCGCGGGCGGCGCTCGCGCGGCACCAGTCGCCGGAGCAGTTGGCGCGCATTGCCACCGTCGTCATCCACGGGAAGGTGATGGCGCAGGAGCCGGGCGAGGATCGCGCGGCGCACCTGCGTGTGCTGCGCACCAACGTGCAAGTTCTCGAGTCGTGGAAAGGTGCGGCGCCCTCGGTGGTGACCGTGCAGCAGATCGGTTCGATTCAGGGCCGCGCGCTGGTCAACATTCCCGGCGACGCCCACTTCACGCCCGGCGAAGAGGTCATTCTGTTTCTCAAGGCCGGCGTCGGGCCGCAGAAGGGCGCGTTTTTCTTGCTCGGTTTCGCGCAGGGAAAATACAGCGTGAACCATGACGGAAAGGGCGCCCACCTCGAGCACGATCTCACCGATTTGACGCTCAGGGGCGGCACGGCTGGGCCGGTTGCGCCCAGCACGCTCGAGGAGTTGAGAGCCCGCGTGCAACTGGGAGGTGCCCGATGAACCGCGCTGTCGCGATCGTCGCGGCATCTCTTCTCTCCGCGGGCACGGCGTCGGCCTATCCGCTCTATTGGATTGGCACGCAAGTGCGCGGCGGGAGCTTCCCTTGGCAGTACTCGGGCCTCGGCACCGACGGGAAGCCCTACAGCGGTAAGCACGTCACGGTCGATGCCGTTCGGACGGCCATCGCCGCGACGTTTACGGCTTTCGATGCTGGTGGTCCGAAGGACGCCGCGGGCAAGGCCTGCTCGACGCTCTTCTTTCGCGAAGTCACGCCTCCAGGCGGCGCCACCGAACGAAACGACCAATCGGATCGCAAGAACACCGAGGGCATCTTCGTCACGCTGGCGAGCGATCCCACCTACCAGTACATGCAGGGCGGCGCGATCGCCTTCGCCAACCCGTCGACGGATCCAGACAGCTACGTCAACGATTGCGACACGGTCTACAACGCGGTGGACGAAGACTTCGCCTCGGACGGCGACAAGGACTCGATCGATCTGCAGGGCGTGGCGATGCAAGAGACCGCGCACTGTTTTGGCTTGCACCACGTTTGCCAGCAGAGCCGTGGCGATGGGCAGCCGCCATGCAACGGGCCCGACGTCGATTTCCAAAGCGTGATGTTTCCCTTCGCGCAGACGGGTTTCACGGCAAACCTGCCCGACGGACGAGACCAGGACAACTTCTGCCAAATCTATCCGGTGAACGGCATCGGCCGCCCTTGCGACGGTGCCGATCTCAATGGTTTCACCGTCCCCGATTGCGGCCCTGCGCTGGATTGCCAATGCACAGACGTTGGAAAAATCTGCACGGCGGCCTGTTCCGCAACGCAAGCCTGCCCGAGTGGATCGGTGTGCGGTCAGACCGGGTTCTGCCTCCCTGATTTTTACCCTGGCACCGCGAGCAAGGGCGTGCCCACCCGTACCAGCCTCAGCTGTGACACCAATGGTGTGAGCCACAAACCCATGGGCGCTGTTTGCAAAGCGGATGCGGATTGCGGCCTCGGTGAGACCTGTGAAACCTCGGTACCGGGCGGCTACTGCACCGTGGCCAGCTGTGGTGGAACTTGCCCTGGCTCGGCGGTTTGCGTCGGCCGCGAGTTCGTGGCGGCCGGAACGTCGGCCTGTTTGCGAACCTGCACCTACGACGCGGCCACCTGCGCATCGATCCAATGCGAAAAGGGCCAGCAGTGCCAGCCGCTTGGGCAAGCCGGGCAGGGTGTCTGCTGGGCGTCGTGCAAGACCGACCACGACTGCGAAGGCGCGGCGGTGGGAAAGTGGACTTGCGACAAGGTCACCGGCGCTTGCTTCAAAAAAACGGCAACCGCTGCATGTGGATCGCATCCCACGCCAGACGCCGGCACCGACCCGGGCCCATGCAAGCCCAATTGCGAGGGCCTCGGCTGCTACGACCCCGACGGCTGTGGTGGCCTTTGCAACGACGCCGCGATTTGTCACCCCTCGAATGGCGCCGACGCTGGAGCGACCGCCGGCGCGAGCGGAACGGGGCATTCCTCAGGAGGCTGTTTTGGGTCACATGGCGCACTTGCCGCCGCGCTGGTGTTTCTCGGGTTCCGGCGCCGACGTCGAGTGTACGACATTTAATATAGTCAATTGCCGCAAGTATGCGGCGGCCTGTGTTCTCGCCTCGCGTCTTTTTGGCGGTCGGTCGGCTGGTTTGGTAGAGTGGAAACATCCACCCGCCAATGCCGACGCCTGCTCCAGCGCTACGCACCTTCGCCGTTCTCGTGACGCTGGCGGTCGGGAGCGTGGCCGCCGACGAATCGAAACCGAGTGTGGCACCCGTCGTTGTTGAGGTCACGCCGTTGGCGTTGCCACCTGGTGCCGATCTGCTTTCCGCGGCCCAGCTCGATCTCTCCGCGGGCCGTTACGTTGCGCCACTCCAAGACGGCCGCCGCGCCGAGCTTTCACTCGATGTGCGCTTACAAGTCGCGGCCACGAAGTTGTTCGTCGACTACCGCGTCCCTGCGGGCGCGCTGGTGGCCATCGATCCGCGCACCGGCCGTGTACTTGCGCTGGCCCAGCACACCGAGCGTCGCGTCAACGGAAATGTGGCGCTCACCGCGATTGCACCAGCCGCATCGGTGTTCAAGCTGGTCACCACGGCGGCGCTCTTGGAAGCCGGCATTCGGGGCGACGAGGAAATTTGCTACCACGGCGGTCGCCACCGCCTGCAGGAGCGGCTCCTCGAGGACACGCGGCGCGATCATCGTTGTATTACTTTGTCAGACGCGCTGGCCAAGAGCACCAACGTGGCAGTGGCCAAGCTGGCGCAGCGCAATCTCGAACCGACGGAGTTGCGCGCGATGGCGGAACGCTTTCTCTTCAATGCGCCGATTGCACTCTGGCCGTCGCCGTCGCCGGTGGTGGCCGTCTCCAAGGCGCAAATTCCCGACGATGATTTTGGGTTTGCCGAGAGCGCCGCCGGTTTCGGCGATGTCCATCTGTCGCCGCTCCATGGCGCGCTGATCGCCGCCGCGGTTGCCAATGGCGGGCTGGCGCACATGCCGACGCTGGTGGAGTCGATCGACGGCGAGCCTGTCGCTCCCAGCGAGACACGGCGATTCCTGGAGACCGCTACCGCCACCGAGCTCGGCGAAATGATGAAGCTCACCGTCGAAGAGGGTACGGCGCGGCGTGCATTCCGCGAGCGGCGCGGCTGGGCGCTGCCCGGCGTTCAGGTGGCGGGGAAGACCGGCTCGCTCTCCTCGCACCAACCGTTTCAAGACTATTCGTGGTTCGTCGGTTACGCGCCGGCCGATCATCCGACCATCGCCGTGGCCGCGCTGGTGGTGAACGAGCAGCATTGGCGGATTCACGCGTCCTACGTCGCGCGCGAGGCGTTTCGGACGTTTCTGCTCGGCTCCGCGACGCATCCGATGGAAGTCGCGCAGGTGCATCGGCACCACAAGCGGACCGCGTCGGTTTCTAGGCGGTAATGTCAGCGAATCGTAGATTTTTTCCGCGATCGGGCGGCCTGGACGGAACGGTCAACACAGTATCCTGCTAATTTCACAGCTCCTCTCTGTGGCACCGTGGTTGCTTTGCTGATGCGACATGGTCGCTCCCCACGCTCGCCGTTTCTTCGGCCGCTTCCCCATCACCGCCCGCTGCGCGGTTGCGGTTGCGCTCGCGTTCGCCGTTCTTCATGGCCGCACCATTGCCGACAAGTGGCAGCCCAACACCTGGCTCTACCGCGACGGCGCGTTCTACTTCACCACCTTGCGCGCGCTCGCCGAAACCGGCAGCCTCGAACAGCGAGCGCTGCAACCCGAAAGCTGGTACCTCCGCGACCTTGGATGGAACCGTGACCTTGGCGACGACTGGAGCAACGTCTCCCTCGGAAAAAATGGTGGGTGGTACCCGAAGCATCCCGTTCTGTTGCCCCTCTTAGCCGTGCCGCTCTACCTATTGTTTGGCCCAACAGGGACGCTGGCGATCAATGTTTTGCTGAACTTCGTTTTCGTGCTTCTGGTGTTTCTCGTCTGCCGGCGACTGTGCCGCCCCGAGCCCGCTGCTATCGCAGCCGTCGCCATCGCTGCGCTCCCCTTTGTTCGCGAACAATCGTACGCCTTTTCCAATGATGTGCTGAGCGCCGTGCTTCTTCTTGGCACGATAGAACTCACGCTGGCGAAACGCTTTGCTTGGGCTGGCATTCTGTGCGGTTTGGCCCTCTGGTCGCGCGTGATGAACGTTGCTTTCGTGCCTGGACTCGGCGTGATCGTTCTAGAGGCTGGTGGCGGTGTGGCCGTGCGTCGAGCGGCCGCGTTCGCTTTAATCCCGCTCGGAATATATGGGGCGCTCAATACTTGGATGTTCGGTGCGCCTTGGATAACGTCGTACCAGCGCGTGATGGTGCGCCAACAGGGCACTGCCATCGTAGCTTCCCACGTACGTCTCTTCCGAGTCCCGTTTATGGACGGGCTTAGGAAGATTCTACTCGGCGGTGACTATGCGGGCGCATGGTCGCTCTGCTGGCCGCTGGTTCCTGGTGCGGTAGGCCTGGTGTTGCTCTTTCGCCGCCGGGTTCTCCTTGCCTTGGGGCTGGCCCTTTTCGGTGTTCTACCGATTCTCGCCTTCGCCACTTACGATTGGTATCGTCCCCATTTTCTCAATGCGGTTTTCGGTGTCTCTGCGGTGGGACTAGCTGCATTGGCCGGAAGAGTCCTGCCACCGAAATCGATGGAGACGCTTCCGACGCCGGGTTGGCGGATTTCGATGGCTGTTGCACTCGCCGTGCTCCTGATGGGGGTGGTGGTACGCACGGTACGAAAGCCCAATCCGCAGCTGCTTAGCTCCCATGTCAAGCAGGCGCGCGTATTTCTGGGCGACATTCCCTGCGACTACTTCAACCCCAACGCGGAGCGCTGGGAGTGTAGCCATGAAGATCCGGGAAGCTGGGCAATGACCGGCTCGATTCCCGCCGACGCCGAAAGTGTGAATGGCCAGCCAAGGCGTGGCGTTTGGATGCATCCGAGCCCAAGCCGGCGTTGGCGAAGCATGGTTTTTCCAACGCTTCCCGGGCGCCACCTTACCGTGGACTTTGCCCTTGGTGATGTCACCCATGCGGGTGTTGTGGAGATTGAGTTGCGGCCGCGTGGCAACGCTCCGATCGTGTTGGAGCTGAGCCGACCGGGCGAGGTGAGCAGCCAATCGGTGGATCTTCAGGCGGGGCCGGGCAACGCGCTAGAGATTCGGGTGCGTTCGAGCGATCCCGAGTGGAAGCACCTGGTGTTTGAAGGGCGCCTGAATGACGCGTAAGGAATAATCAGCTAGCGATTCGTTATCGGAAAAGAGCAAAAGCAAAAACTCACAGGGAGGATGGGAGTAGGGGGAGTATGCAAGGTTTTGGGTTAGGAATCCCAGATTAATATGATTTCTGGAATCCAAAAGGAAGTGTGAATCCTATTTGAAATCAACATGTTGGATGTGCCAAAGAATAAATCTCCTATCCTTCCCTCCCTCCCATCCTCCCAGTGAGTTTTTGCTTTTGCTTTTTGTGTTTCCTACGGCGCCGCAAACACGATCGCAATCCACAACCGCCCCGCGCCGTGCTTCGCCGTCGTCGCGTAGTGCGTTCCAACGCCAACGCGCTTCCAACGCGGATCCAAAAGATGCTCGG
>JAHFDP010000039.1:12252-39276 GCA_023248955.1 Deltaproteobacteria bacterium | reverse complement strand
GCGGTGCGAGAGAAAGCGTTGGCAGAAGAGGGCTCCGGAATTCAGACCGAGATCGCGCGCTTGTCCGCGGAGTTGGCGGCGGGAACCAAGAGCGCGACGAAGCCGCGCGTATCGTGGAGCGGCCGCTTTATGCGCGGTACGAGCAGATTCGCAAGCGGCGAACAGGTCCGGCCATCGTCGTGGCCCGCGACGGAAATTGCAGCGGCTGCAACATGAGGCTGCCCCCACAGTTGTATTACAAGTTGCATACATTGTCAGACACCGTGGAGAGCTGCCCGGCTTGTCATCGGCTGCTCTACGCCGCGGACGAGACGAACGAGACTTCGCAACAGCCGTGATGAGAGTGTTTACGGACGGCGCGGCACGGGGAAATCCTGGCCCAGCCGGCGCGGGTGCGGTGCTGATCGACGAAACGGGACGCATCGTCGAGCGGCTGGGGCGCTACCTCGGCGAGCGGCAAACCAACAACGTGGCGGAGTATGAAGCGGTGCTGCTCGGATTGCGGCGCGCGTTGGCGATGGGCGTGAAGGAAGTCGAAGTGGTGGCCGACTCGCTGCTGGTGGTCGAACAGCTGCGCGGAAATTGGCGCGTGAAGATGCCGCACTTAAAGCCGCTGCACGAGGAGGGGCGGCGGCTTCTGGCGCAGTTTGCGAAAGCGAGTCTGCGGCACATTCCGCGGGAGCAGAATCAGGACGCGGACGAGATGAGTAATCGGGCGATCGACGAGAAGATGAGCGGGGTCTAGACTAGCCTCGTAGATCGAGTGTTAGCGCGCCAGTCGATCAAACCTTGGTTCGCGGCCCGCGGTGCATGATCACCTTCAGTCCCACAGCAGAAGCCAGGGTGGCCTGCCTCACGTCGCCGGTGACGAAGGTCGATGCCTGCAGTACCAACGCTACGGCTACGTGGAGCACGTCGAGTGTGCGCGTCCCAAGCGTGGCGACGTGGCGCCGGCCGAGGATCTCCGCGCGCGGTGGTACGTCTATCAGCGCCTCCAGTGAGGGCATGCGCCAGAGCCCGGCCGCGATGTCGGTCTCTAGATCGCCCAGCGCGGCAGCAACCGTTGCCGCGGGCGTCTCTCGCCGAAATACCTTGTGTTGCCAGGCGACCGTCAACTCCACTCGGTGGAGCGGCGTCAAATGGAGTGGCGGCTTGAACTGGCCACGCAGACGGAGGGCCGCAGCGGTGTCGGCCTCAAGGATGTACCACTTGGTAATGAGGCCGGTGTCAAAGTAGGTGGTCAGCGCCGATCCTCTCGGTTTTCGCGGATGATTTCGCTTGCGGATTTTCCCCTCGGCGGCCCATCTGGGAACAGTCGCCGCATGCGCGCGAGGGAGTCCGGCCAAGCAAGTCGCCTCTGGATGGCTCGTGCGGGGACCAAGCGCGCAACCACCTGGCCTCGTTTGGTTACGGCGATCTCCTCGCCGCGAGAGACGCGCTCAAGCACGGCGGCCAAGTTGTGTTGCACTTCGCGAACCGAGGCGGTTCTCATGTTAGACATTATGTGCAACATGCGGCGCAACGTCAATCCGTCGGTGCGGCGCTGGAAAACTGTTCCAAGCGTCTTCCTGGTCTTGCTGGCAGGCGGGCAGGTTGGAGAGGCAGCTTGCCCCGGCACCGAGCGCCAGCTGATCGGACGACGTGCAAATCGACGGGATGGAGCTGCAGGTTTTGATGCTGAAGGTGAGCCGGGTCGTGTCGCAAGTGCCGGTTTTGGCTTTCCAGTCGATGGCCGACAGCTGGTCGCACGGGGTGCTGTTGGAATCGCGCGGCGTGGGGGTGCATACTGCACAGACGGCGAGGGCGGCAACGAGGAGTGGGCGCATGCTCGGGCGCTCTAGCAAGGGAGTTGTGGCGGGACAAACGAGCGAGCGGGCTGGAAAGACGATGGATGCGCCGGCGTAGATTGTGCTTGGCTTTACGGAGATAACTCCACCGGAGCGGGCCTATAAGCCGGGTCCTGTTCTCTCGATTCTCCGAGAGTGACGCGCATTCCTCTAGGAGCGTGGTTACCCACGCCCTCCAGCGAGCTTGACCCGGGAGCTTTGGACGGGCCATCCCTGACCTTGCGGTCGCTCCCCTATTCGCTCTTGCTCCGGGTGGGGTTTGCCGTGCCCGAGTTGTCACCAACTCGGCGGTGCGCTCTTACCGCACCGTTTCACCCTTGCTCCGACGCTTGCGCGACGGGGCGGTCTCTTCTCTGTGGCACTTTCCCGCGTGTCGCCACGGCTGGCCGTTAACCAGCACCCTTGCCCTGTGGAGCCCGGACTTTCCTCTCGTGCGCCATTCGTGCGCGCACCAGCGTGCGTCCAGCCTGCTCCGGTGGAGCGCGGACCTTACTGCACCGGCAGCGTCGCCGCCAGCACCCGATTGAGGCCATCGGTGCGCACGCCCGCCAGCGTCCCGACCGGGAGGCGATCGTCGCCGAGGTAGAAGCCCAACCAGAAGTCGAGCGCCGTCAGACCGGGCGTGGGTGTGAAGCTGAAGGTGTCCTTCACGACGTCGCCCTTGCGCCACACATCCGTGTGGTAGTTGCCGCCGGCCGGATCGTGATCGGCGTGGATGCGATCGAGGCGGCCGGTGGGATCGTCGAGATGCACGAAGATGCGGTAGTCGGCGTTGACCTCTTCGAGGCAGCGAAAATAGAGGGTGACGTGCGCAGCCTGGCCGATGGTGGCCCGCGGCGGGTCGATATCGAATCCAATATATTCAATAGAATTTCCAAACCGCGCGCTGCCGATGTGCTGCGGATTGGCAGCGGGAGCGAGCCATGCCGACACCGCCGCGCGATCGAAGGCCGCGCGGTGATGCCCATGCGCGCGGCTGTCCTCGAGGCAAGCGGCGGCGAAGAGAGCGATCAAGGCAATTGTGGTTTTGCTAAGGGCGCCATTCATGACGGTGCAGTCTACAATGCCGCGAAAATCATGGACCTTGGTTCTTACGCCGCGCCGTCGTCCTCGTTGGTCTCCGCAGTCGAGATGACCGCCGTACTGCTTGGCCACGGGTTGTGCGTCCACTTTCAGTCGGTGGCGTTGAGGCTGCGTGGACGGCAACCCGCGGTCTGGTGGCTCTCCGCGGCGCGCGACGGCATCAATCTCGGATCGCTGATGGTGCTAGTTCTCGCGCTGATCGTGCGCGGCCTGCCGGCGCCGGCGGCGATTCTCCTCGGTGGAAGCAGTGCGGCGGTTTTGCTGCTGACCCGTTCGGCGACTTGGCGCATGCACGGCGGATTGGCGACCACGCTCCTCGTGGCCGCCGGTCTGGCCGTGCCGCCGCTCCTGGCACCGGAGCGGACGTTGGCAATACTCAATGGATTGGCGGCCGTTTTCTAGACTCCTTGAGTCAGAAGTTCGCCACATAAATGCGGCGGTCATTTTAGGAGCCTAGCCGTCTGGAAGTGGCTCGCCGCCCCTCCCCGTCGAGCAAAGCTCGCCGGGGACCCCTCCTTGCTTCGGCGCGACTCCGCGCCGCGGCCGCCTTTGGCGTCCGGAAGAATTAGTGCAGAAATCATTGACTCAGGCGACTAACGTCGCCCTACCAAACTTTGCAACGCTCCTCGGGTGGCCGCACCATCTTCGCGCCTGCCGGACAGTGGAACGCCTCGGCAAACTCCGCGGTGTTGGAGAGCGGACCGATTACACGGAACCGCGCCGGTGAGTGCGGATCGACGCTTGCCATCATGCGCGCAAATGGATCGCGCGCTTTGTTGCACCAGACCTGCGCGAATCCGAGGAAGACTTGCTGGTCAGCGGTGAAGCCCTCCGCGACAGGCACTTCGCGCCCGGCGCGATGATCACGCGCCGCCGTAATCGCTAGCTTTACGCCACCGAGGTCCGCGAGATTTTCGCCGAGCGTCAGCTTGCCGTTGACGTGCACGTCCTCCACAGCGACGTACGTGTCGAACTGCTTCGCCACACATGCCGAGCGCGCATCGAACTCTTTGCCCGAGGTCTCGCTCCACCAGTCACGCAAATTGCCGTCGCCGTCGAACTGGCGGCCCTCATCATCGAAGCCGTGCGTCAGCTCGTGCCCCATCACCACGCCGATGGCGCCGAAGTTCACGTCGTACGACGCCGCGCGGTTGAAAAACGGCGGCTGCAAAATCCCCGCGGGGAAGACCATCTCGTTCATCGACGGGTTGTAGTAGGCGTTCACCGTCGGCGGCGTCATGTCCCATTCGGTGCGGTCGAGCGGCTTGCCGATCTTGTTCAAGTCGCGCTGCACCTCGAACGCCGACGCGGCCAGCGCATTTCGCAAATAGGACTGCCGATCGATCGCCAGTCCCTCGTAGTTGCGCCACTTGTCGGGATAACCAACTTTGTTGACGATCTTGGCGAGCTTCCCGAGCGCCTGCTTCTTGGTGGCGTCGTCCATCCACGGGAGCGTGTCGACGTCCGATTTGAAGGCCGCTTCGATGCCCGCGATCAACTCTTGCGAGCGCGCTTTTCCGTCGGTGCCAAACGTCTGCCGTACGTAGGACTGCGCCAGCGAATATCCCAGCGCGCCGTCGGTGCCGCGGACGCAGCGCTTCCAGCGCGCCTCGAGCTCTTTGGCGCCGGTGAGTGCGGTGGACATGAAGTGGAAATTTTCGTCGACGAATTTTTTCGGAAGCGCACCGACCACGCCGTGAATGAGGTGCCAGCGCAGATAGGCGCGCCAGGTGGCCATGGGCGTGGATTTCACGAGCGCGGAAATTGTCTCCACGAACTTCGGCGCATCGACGTTGATGGCCTTGATGTCCGCGCGCCCAACGTCCGCGAGGTATTGCGCCCAGTCGAAGTGCGGCGCCGCTTTGGTGAGGCCATCGAAGTCGAGGCGGTGGTAGACATTTTTCGGATCGCGCCGCTCGACTTTGGTCTGCGATGCTTCGGCCATCGACTTTTCGAGATCGTAAACGAGCTTGGCATGCGCCGCGGCATCAGCCGGCTGTTCGCCCGCCAACGTGAACATCGTTTCCACGTGCGCGAGATAGATCTTCTGAATATCGGCCGACTTGGGATCGGTCTTCAAGTAGTAGTCGCGATCGGGAAGTCCAAGCCCTGCCTGATCGAGATCGCCAATCACCTGCGTGGCATCCTTGAAGTCCTGCGTGGATCCGAACGCAAAGAGTGGATGAATGGCGTTGCGGTGAAACGTGGCGACGATTTTTTCGAGCGATGCGGTGTCCTTCACGGCGTCGATCTTTTTCAGCTCCGCCTCGAGCGCCGCCGGACCGGACGCTTCCACGGCCGCCTCGTCCATGCAGCTCGTCCAAAAATCGCCGAGCTTCTGTGTGTCGGGATCTTCGGCCGCACCCTTTCCGGCGGCGTCGGCGTCGAGCATTTCGCGCAGCCGTGTTCGGTTCTTCTCGGCCAGCTCATCGAAGCGGCCCCAGCGCGGCTTGTCGGCGGGGATTTCGTTTTTCTCGAGCCAACCTCCGCAGGCGAATTGAAAGAAGTCGTCGCAGGGATCGGCTTTGCGATCGATCGAGGCCAGGTCGAAGCCCCCGGTGATTGGCGCGGCTTCGGTGGATGTTGAAGGAACTGCCGGCGCGTGCGTGCAGGCGGCGCAGCAGAGAAGGGCAGCTAGCGAGTGTCGGGTCATGGAGAATGCTCCGTTCTTGAAGTTGATTCTTAAGAATCAACTGAAAATGATTTTGATAATCAATCGATATTGAGAGTGATTCTCATTATCGATTCTGTAGCCAGGCTGCGATTTCCGGCGCCGCCCGCTCGCGCAGGGCGACGTCGAGCCGCAGTCGCTCCAACGTCTGCGCGACGGCCGCCTTGGCCGCTTCCACCGGGTGCTCCGCCAGAAACGCTTCCACCTCGGTGAGGTGTTTTCGCTCTGGCAGCGCGCCCAAAGCTTCGATGAAGCGGCGCAGAATGAGCGGAGAGCCCGCGCGCTTGGTGGCGGCTTCCCAATTGTTGCGCAGGAACGTCCAGGCATGGTCGCGGGCGTCGCGGTTGCCGAGCAACACCGTCACGTAGAAGGCCATTTCTTGCAGCGGCACCGTTTCGGTGAGCATCGCTTCGACGGCGCGATCGATGAGCGCAGGCGATTCCACATTGGCTAGCGCCATCAAGAAACGGCGCTTGGCGGCGGGCTCCGTTTCCGCGGCGGCGAGCTTCTTGAGATCCTCGAAGCGCGTCGCATCCGCGCTGCGTGCGGTCAGCGTGACCACTGTATCGGCCAAGTTGGCGTCGAGCGACGTCCGCGATTCCAGGTAGCGCGCGTAGCGCTGTTCCGCTTCGGCCGCGATTTTCGGCACACGCGCCACCAAGCCCACTGCGCGCAAAAGCGCCGCGCGGCGTAGGCGCGTTTCGTCTGCTTCATCGGCCGCCGGCTCCCATCCGAGTGCTTCGTGAGCGGCGCCGAACAGCGTGGCGATGGCGCGCTGCAACGCGGGGCGATCGGCGTCGGCGACCAGGCGATGCTCGAGCGCGGAGAGGCGCGAGATGAGCTCGTCGAGCACGGCGTAGTCCGTCTCGCCCTTGAACGCGGCGGCGAGCTCCAAAAATTCGCCCATCGTTCGCGCGCCGACACGGGCCAGCGCCCATTGATCGGAGAGAAGCCCCAGCCGCTCGATCGGCTGCAGGTCGCGCACGTTCGCAGCAAGTTTCTTCTGCAAGGCCGGCTCGTAGTTGACCCGGTAGAAACCCGTGGAGCCGCCGTTGGCATGCACCCAGCGCAACGTGCCCGAGATGGAGAGCGCGACGCTGGTATCTGTATCGCGAAGCAATACACGCTGCTCATGCAGTCCGGCATCGTCTTGGAAACGAATCACCACCGGCACGAGCCAATTGCCGCCCGGGCTGGTCTTGAACTTTTCGGGGTCCGAAAAAAACCGCCGTTGCGTGAGCCGCAACGATTTTCCCTCGAGACGCGCGTCGACCACCGGAAATCCCGCAGTGCTGATCCACTGTCCTGCGACTTCGGCGATCGGCTCGCCCGAGGCTTCTTGCAGTGCCCGCCACAGATCGGCGTTGGTCGCGTTCCCCCACGCGTGCGCCTTGATGTAGCGCCGCACGCCGTCGCGAAATCGATCGGCGCCGAGGTAGCCCTCGAGCATCCGCAGCACGGCGCCGCCTTTTTCGTAGGTGATGGCGTCGAAGTTTTCGCTGGCCTCCATGGCGTTTTTCACTTCGGCGCGGATCGGGTGCGTGGACTCCAGCGCGTCGAGCGCCAGCGCGCTCCCTTTGCCCATTTCGAATTCCATCCAGACGCGCCACGCGGGCTTCCACTGGTCGACAATCTTGTAAGCCATCCACGTCGCGAAGGCTTCGTTGAGCCACAGATCGTCCCACCAGACCATCGTGACCAAGTTGCCAAACCACTGGTGCGCGGCTTCGTGGGTGATGACTTCGGCCACGCGTTTTTTCTGCGCCAGCGACGCGGTCTTCTCGTCGACGAGCAGCACCACCTCGCGGAAGGTGATGGCGCCGGCATTTTCCATGGCGCCGGCTTCGAAATTCGGTACGGCAATTTGATCGAGTTTGCCGAAGGCGTACGGCACGCCGAAGTAGTCTTCGAGGAGCGGCACGGTAGCGCCGGCGCAGGTTTGCGCGAATCCGGTCAGCGCGACTTTTCCCGGCACGGCCCAGGATCGCAATTCGACTTTGCGCGCCATCACGGGTGCCGACGAGGCGAGATCGCCGACGATCAGCGCGACGAGATAGGACGACATCAGCGGCGTCTCGGCGAAATGCACGGTGCGCATGCCAGCCTTCACGCTCTCCTTGATCACGTGGCCGTTGGCGATGGCCGTCGCGCCCTCGGGCACGTTCAGCGTGAGCGCCCAGCTGGCCTTGAAGGACGGTTCGTCGAAGCAGGGGAAGACGCGTCGCGCGTCGGCGGCCTCGAATTGCGTGACCGCCAGCGTGCCCGCGCGGTAGAGGCCGCGCAGGCCCGGGAAAAATTTCCCGCTGAACAAAAAGTCAAGTTTGGCCGGACCTGCCGGAAGGTCGCTGTCGAAGGCGATCTCCACCGTTTCACTCTCCGCGTGGGCCGTGACGGACATGGCGCGCAACGCTTTTCCGTCCGCGTTGGCAGTGACGTTGGCCAGATCAAGATCGATTGCGTGCAACAAAATCGCTCGGCTCGGCCGCGTCAACGTGAGCTCGATAGTGAGGTGTCCCGCGAAGGTTCCCGCTTTGAGATCGGGCGTGAGCTCCGCCAAGTAGCGCTGAGGGCGCACGTCGGTTGCGAGCCGAAAATTCTTGTCCATGGAAGCCTCCCTAAAGGAGCCGCCGCGTTAGCATCTCGGAAAAGACCGCGCAACGCGAAAGGGCGAGCGATTGCTGCCGCGACCGCTCGTCCGTCTGCTGTGCGCGCGCGAACGCGCACTTACGTTGAAGATGTTCGTCGCCTTCGGGGGTGCTCCATGCGTGTCTATCTGGGTGCGGTGGTCGGCTCGTTACTCGCCGTTTCAGTTGCGCGCGCGCAGATCGCGGAAGGGATGGACGCCGGGCAGCCGGGCGAGAACGTTCCGGTGCCGGCCGGACCGCCGGGCGAAAATGGTCCGGGTCAAGAAGCTGCGATGCCAACGGCGCCGGCCGAGGTTGCGGACGCCGGCGCGACAGACGTTATGGCGCCGCCCACGGAACCGATGTTACCGGGCGCGCCAAGCGAGGCTCCTGATGCCGGTGCTGTCGGCACCGATCCCTACGGCAATCCAATACGCGCAGGGCCGGGAACGCCGCAGTGATCGTTTGTAATGCGTTGTAATACTAAAGCGCTTCGCCGTTTTTCGGCTTGACGGCCACGATTCGCGGCGCGAGCTGCAACGCTTTTCCCTCGGTGGTGACCAGCTGCTCGACGGCCACGCCGCTCACCGGACGAACCTCGCGTAACACCGTCCACGCGGCGATCTCCGAGGCTCCCGCGGCGTTCCAACGCTCACGCGCGGAAGCGCCGTAATGGTCCGGCGCGCTCACTTTGTCGACGCGGCCCGCGACACGCAACGCGCCGTCCAACTCGAACAGGAGCTGCGCACCCACAGTGGCGTGCGCGAGCTTTTTCTTCAGCGGCAGGAGCGCGTAGCGTGCGGGCGACTCACTCGCGAGCGTCGTGAGCAGAGCCACGGCAGCTTCGCCGCCGATGGCCGCAGTGCCTTTGTCACCGAGTGGAAAAAGCAGATAGCGCTCCGCCGCGGGCTCGTCGAGATCGGTGTCGATTCCAGCGTGGCCGCGGGGCGAATGCTTGCGAGGCATGGACATGGAGTCGTTTCTCGTTTCCCGAGGCCCGCGTCGTCAAGGGTTTGTTTCGTCCACGGTCGCGCGTTATACGAAATGCGATGGATGAGACCCGTTTCGATGAGCTGGCGGATACGGAGCTGCAGGCGCTCGTTCAAGCGCTGGGCGCGCTCGAGGATCGCTGCGACATCGAGCTCGGCGGCGGAATTCTGACCATCGAGTTCGATGACGGAACGAAATTTGTCGTCAATTCTCATCGTGCGGCGCGCCAGATCTGGTTGGCCACGGGGCTCGTGGCGTCCCACTGCTCGCCCGAGGAAAAGAGCGGTCGCTGGCTCGATTCAAAAACGGGCGCCGATCTGCGTGCGATCCTAGCCGAGGCCGTCGGACGCAAGCTGGGCGCGCCGGTTTCGCTTTAAAGAATGAAACGGTACATCACGCGTCGTGGTTTCGAGGCCATGCGCGGCGAGCTCCACATGCTGGTGACGCGCGATCGACCGCGTGTGGTCGAAGAGGTTCGTCTCGCGGCGGCGCACGGCGATCGCTCGGAAAATTACGAATACAAATACGGCAAGAAAAAGTTGCGCGAGATCGATCGCGAAATTCACCGGCTGCAAAAACTTTTGGAATCGTACGACGTGGTGGATCCCGCGTCGCGACCGCCGACGGCGCAGGCTTTTTTTGGCGCGACAGTGGCGGTGGAGGATGAAGACGGCGAGCAGTTCGTCTATCAGCTCGTGGGTGTGGAAGAGCAAGACGCGGCGGCGGGACGCGTGAGCCACGAGTCGCCGCTGGGGCGCGCGTTGCTCGGCAAACGCGCTGGCGACACGGTGATGGTGCGACGGCCAAAGGGCGAGCTCGAGCTGACGATCCTCGAAGTGAAATGGGCATGAACGTCTGACGACGGACTGGTCAGACGGATCGCAGTTTCGCCAAGATCGATTTCATGTCCTCAGGCAACGGTGCGGCGACATCGTAGGCGGGCGGAAGGCGAAGACGCGCTGCATGGAGAAATGGCCGCGGCGCCGGAAGTCGCGTGCCGTCAGGCAGCGTGATTTGTCGCGGTCCGCCGTACTTCGCGTCGCCCAGCAGCGGATATCCGGCGTGCGCCGCGTGCGCGCGAATCTGGTGCGTGCGGCCCGTGCGCGGACGACAGAGGAGAAGGGCCACTCCAGCGCGGTCGAATCGCTCGACGATTTCGAAATCGGTGATTGCGGGCGACCCCGTTTTGCGAACGCTTCGTCGCGGCGCATCGGGATCCGCACCGAGCGGCGCATCTACAGTCCAACGTTCTTCGGGCGGGCATCCGGCGATCAACGCGAGGTACTCCTTGCGCGCCGCGCCCTCGCGAAACGCGCGCTGCAACTGCCGCTGCGCCTCGGTGGTGCGTGCGAGCACGGTCACGCCGGTCGTGTCGCGATCGAGTCGATGCACCAGCAACGCGGGACCGCCGATGAGCGTGGCCACGTAGTCGGGTAGCGCGGCGCCGCCCTCGAGCGGAGTTTGCGCCGCAAGCCCGGCCGGCTTGTCGGCGAAGATCGCGGCGTCATCGAGAAAAAGAATTCGCGCGCGCAGGTGGAGGGCGGGCGCCGATTCACTGGGCGTCGTGGGGAGGGCAACGGCCGTCACTTCCAACCCGCGCGCTGCATCGGATCGCGCGCGTTCGAAATGAACACGCACGCGAGCGCCGACGGCGATTTTTAGCTCGGGCGCATCGGCTCGCCGCGCATCAACGAAAACCGCGCCGCGCGCGATGGCGTCGTTCGCTTCGGTTTCGCTGAGACCGCCACGCTCCTCGAGAACGCGCCGCAACGGCAATCCATCGAGATTTTTGGGCGCGTAAAAATCGAGCTTCTTCAGCCGCGCTCCTCGACCTTCGAGGGAAATTTACAGAGCTGTGCCACGGTCAGCGGCTCACTGCCTGCATGAACGGCGTGCCAGACCCCGCGCGGTGCCAGCGCGACGGTTCCTGGCCGCAACGGAATACGCAACTCCGTGCCGCTGTCGAGTACCAGATCGCCGGCGCCTGCGAGACAAATCAGCGCGTGATCGGCATCGGAATGGCGGTGCCAGCCCTGCTGTTGTCCCGGCCGAAAATAGTAGACGTCGGTTTCAATCTGGTCGGTCTTGACGGCGTTGACCTTGTTCGGCTTGGCGTCGGTGAAACGCGGATCAGCGAGGGCGTTAAAGACTTGCACAGGTTGCTCCTTCGAGGAGTATCTTCCCGCGTTCATACACCGGGAGACTCTGTGAAAAAAATACTTCTCGCGCTCATCGGATTGAGCGTGGTGCTGGTTGCCGCGCTGGTGCTCGAGATGCGGGACAAGCCGGCGCCTGCCCCAGAACCGGTAACCGCGCCGGCGTTAACGCAAGGTGTTGGCAAGGCCGCGGCGCCAGCGCTGGTCACGGTGGGAGCACTCGGCGCGGCGGCGATCACGGGAACCGTGACTTTCCGAGGGACGCCACCGCCCGCTCCGGAGAAATTCAGCTCGGCGTTTCCGGGCTGTGCAAAAGCGATGGCTGATGCACCTGCTGATCCCGGGTTGATTCTCGCCAAGAGTGGTGGCGTGAAAAACGTTTTCGTCTGGGTGCGCGACGGCGTGCCGCTCGGCAACTATCGCGCGCCAGCGGACCCGGTTCGGTTGGATCAGCGGGCGTGTGAATATGAGCCGCGCGTTTTCGGCATCCGTGTCGGGCAGCCGCTCGAGCTCGCCAACAGCGACTCCATGCTGCACAACGTACACGCGTTCCATGGCGCGAGTACCGTGTTTAACGCTGCGCTTGCCAACGCGGGCATGAGCGTAACCAAGAAATTCGACGGTGCGGAGGTGATGTCGCGCATCACCTGCGATGTTCATCCTTGGATGCGCGCCTACGCGGGCGTGATGACGCATCCGTTCTATTCCGTTAGCGCCGCCGACGGATCCTTCGCGATCAAGAACCTGCCGGGCGGCACTTACACGATTTCCGCGTGGCACGAGCGGCTTGGCCGTGTGGTTCAGAATGTGCTCGTCGCCGACGGTGCGTCGAAGGCCATCACGCTCGAGTTCAAGAGCGACGAGTTGCCTCAAAAGTGATGGGCAAAAGCTAAAACTGGGCCGGCGCCGCGCCCGCGGAAATTTTGTACATCCGCATCGCGAGTGCCCAGCCGACCAGCACCATCGCCAGCAGCGCGATCCAACCCCAGTCGGCTCCGTAGATGGTCGGGTAGTGGTTCGACACCATCGTCAACACGAGCGGCACCGACAGGTACGTGTTCTGCTTCGAGCGTAGGCCGGCCATGGCGGGAACCGAGGGATCAGGCGCGGGACCTGTGCCCTTGATGCCGGCGATGATCTTGCGCTGGCTCGGCCAAATTCGCATCCAGACGTTGGCTGCCATGATGGTGCCGAAGAGCGCGCCGACATGAATGTAGACCGCGCGTCCGGAGAAGATTTTGCTCCAGAAAAAGACCAGCGCGGCGAGCAACAGGAACGACACCACGGCACCGGCTTTTTCATTCTTGCCGAGGCCGCTCTTCCAGAGGAAATCATAGATCACGAATCCAGCAACGATGGAGCCGAACGACACCGCCGCGCCCGCGCCGACGTTGCCGGAGAAGGACTGCTCTGGGTTGGAGAGCGCGCCGCCCATGTAGATCACCATGCCGAGCAGCAGGATGCCGGTGATCCAGGTGATGGCCGCGCCCCAGCGGAACCAGTAGAGCGCGCGCGGCATCAGCTCGGGGACGACTTTTTTCTTCGTGTCGGCGTCGTAGGTTTTGACGAGCTGCGCATTCACGAAGTTGAAGAAGTAGAGGTGACCGATCCAGAGAATGCCGGCAACGACGTGCAACCAGCGGAAGGTCAGGTTCAGCCACTCGTTGACTTCAGGGGACATGGTCGCGCTCCGTGTGCGTTTTGGGGGCCGTTGCCGTATCTTCCGACTCCTGTGAAGTCAAGCGAAACGGATTTGCGGTCGGTGCGTGTTCAAGTCGAGGCTTTTGTCGCGGCGCGGTCGGCGGCTGTTTATGCGGAGCAGGCGGGGCGAGGGCACGCGACGCAGCTTGCCGCGCTCTTTCGCGCGCAACCGCGAGTCGGCACTGAAGATGCGTTGGCGGCGGTGACCGAGGCGCTGGCTGGGGCGGATGCGGAAAGTCCGCGAAGCGCTCGGCTCAAAGCGCTTCGTGCGGCCTGCGCGGCGCTGGTCGAGGATCGGGCCACCGCCACGTTCGATGACGCGATGGCGGATGCTGAAAGGACCGCAAGCGTGCGTGAGCCCGACGGCGTGGTGGGGCTGCGCGCGGCGCTGGCGAAGTTGCCGCAAGAGCGCATGCGGGCGCGGCGGTCGCGTTGGTCGGCGGCCATCGATGCCGCGCAAGCGCCGTTGATCGAAATGGCGGCGCGACGATTGGACGCGGCGATGGAAGCGGCGACGCGCAGTGCGGTCGCGGCCTATCCGAATGTTCGCGCTTCGCTCGAGGGATTCGATTTGCTGGCGCTGGCGGATGGTGCGCGAGGGTTGCTCAAGGAAACGCGCGACGCCTATGCCGACGTGTTGAGTTGGGCCTTGCGCCAGCTGGAGTTGGCGCCGTATCCGGGTGATGCGTCGCACCACGACCTCGCGCACTTGCTTCGAACGGCGGCGATCTCGCTCTATCCGCGCGGCTTTCTGAAGATCGCCATTCAGCGCTGGTGCGGCGAATTTGGATTCGATCCCGAGGATGGAATTTCGTGGGACCTCGAGTCGCGCGCGCACAAGTCGCCGCAGCCATTTGCTGGAATTGTCGAAGCGCCAGGCGAGGTCGTCGTTTGTGCGCGACCCGAGGATGGGGCGCCGGCCTGTGCGGGGTTGCTCGGTGCGCTCGGTCAAGCGCTGGCGACGAATCACGTGGATCCGCAAGCGCCGTTCGAGGATCGCTGGCTCGGGGATGGCGCCATTGCTGGTGCGGACGCGCTGCTCTTCGCCGGACTTGCCGCCGATACGCGTTGGGTGAAACGCTATCTGGGCGACGTCCTGCCGGCTGACGCGCAACGCCTTTTCGCGCTTCGTGAATTGGCGGTGCTGCGGCGACGGGCGGCGCAAATTCTCTTCGAGATCGAGCTCCCTCGCTTGGGAGGGGCCGCGACGCAGGCTGAGCAGTGGCGCGAAGGCCAGGTGGCTGCCACGTTGGTCGAGCCGCCGCGCGCCGGATGGATATTGGATGTCGAGCCGCAGTTCGCGGTTGCACGGCGGCTGCGGGCGTACGGGGTTGCGGCGGGCAACGCGCGCGCGCTCGTCGAACGGTTCGACGTCGATTGGTGGCGCAATCCGCGCGCCGCTGAGTGGTGGCGAGGCCGGTGGGCCAAGGGATCGCGGCAGAGCGTGGCCGGCGCGCCGGGGGTGTTGGCGGTGGGCGTCGGGGTCGCGCGGCGATTGAGCTAGAGCGGTTTTCAGTAGCGCCGATCCGCTGCAACGCGCGATCGCCGGTCGAGAGCGACGGGCTCGTCGCTGCGCTGCTCGACGCACCGCAAAGTGCGCCTGTGCTGCTCGCTCCTCTCGCGCCGCTCTCGCCTCGGCGCTCCCGCGTTTCGCCAGGCTCAACGCAACTGAAAACCGCTCCGGGACGAACCGCCCCTTGACAGTTCGCGGTCTGAATCCTTAGATCGAAAAATGAATCTAGCTTCATCAAATGAAAAGCGTCCTCATAAATTGAAGGACGACCTCAGATCCGTCGCGCAAAAAGCCATTCTGGCCTCCGCCGAGAAGGTCTTCGCAGAGCAGGGGCTTCGCGCCACGGTTGAAACGGTGGCCAAGCGCGCCGGTGTCGCGGTGGGCACGCTCTACAACTACTTCGCCGATCGTGAGGCGCTGCTCGTTGCGCTGCTCGAGGATCGCAGCAGCGAGATTGCGCGTCGTCTAGATCATGCGCTCGACGTCGCGGGCAAGAAGCCGTTCGCGGTCCAGCTCACCGCCTACTTCAACGCCGTGCTCGAGCACTTCGACGAGCACCGCGCGTTCTTGTCCATCGTCATGCAGTGCGAGAACGAGCAGGCGCTGCGCGAGAAAAAGTCCACCACCAAGCGCACGCTGCGAACGCTCTCGACACATGCGGAACGACTGGTCGCTTTCGGCGTGAAGTCCGGTGCGCTGGACCACGATGACGCGGACCTCCACGCCACGATCGTTCTTGGCCTCATTCGCGGCGTGGTGCATCGCCATTTGCAAAACCAAAAATCCGGACCGCTGGCGCCGTTGGCGCCGCGCCTCACCCGCTTCTTTCTCGCGGGCGCGGGCAAGTGAGCCTCCCGCGGCCGCCGACGAACAAGTGGCTGGTCACCGTTTCCGTCACCTTTGGAACATTGATGGGCGCCATCGATTCGTCCATCGTCAACGTGGCCATGCCACATCTGCGCGGCGCGGTCGGTGCGACGGTGCAGGAGATCACCTGGGTCTCCACCGGCTTCATCATCGCCACCGTTTTGGTGATGCCGCTGACGGCGTTTCTGGGTCGCCTCTTCGGGCAGAAGCGCGTCTACATGTTTAGCTTGGCGCTCTTCGTGGTTGGCTCGATGCTCTGCGGCCTGGCGCACACGCTGCCGACGCGGGCGATTGGCACCGCTGTTGATCCGGGTCAGTGAGTCGCGGAATAGCGTCTTATCGTTCGCCCCAGCGCAACTTTCCGCGAATCACCCGGAAATGGTCCAGGGCGGGATCACGTAGCAACACGGTCCGCGTCTTGGCCCGCTCAATCCGCACCACTTCGCCCATCTGCAACAGCCGGCCCTTTTGCCCGTCCAGCGTGACGAACATCTCGCTGGACGAGCGCAGCACGATCTCGAGCCGGACCGTCGCGGGAAGTACCAGCGGTCGCTGCGTGAGCGCATGCGGGCAAATGGGTGTCAGTACGAGCGCGTCGAGCGCCGGGTGCACGATGGGCCCACCCGCCGAGAGTGAGTAGGCGGTGCTGCCGGTCGGCGTCGACACGATGAGTCCGTCGGCGCGGTAGAGCGCCACCGGGTGTCCCTCGATGCGGACCTCCATCTCGGCGATGCGTGCCATTGCGTTCTTGGCCACCACCACGTCGTTGAGGACGTCCTGCTCCAACGGCAAAACATCGCCGACCTTGCCGCCCTCGACGCGAACGGAAAATTTCATTCGCGCTTCGGCGACGAGTTTGCCGGTCAGCGCGAGCTCCAGCGCCCGCCAAACTCCTTCGCGTCCAGAGCCGGTGAGAAAACCGAGCGTGCCGAGGTTGATTCCCAAAATGGGAACTTCGCGCGAGCCGCACAGGCCGGCGGCGTGGATGAGCGTCCCGTCGCCGCCGAGTGCGACGATGAGATCGGCGCGCGCGGCCAGGATTTCGCCGGATGCCGACGGAACACCCTCGAGACCGGCGCGCGATTCCATGAGGACGTTGTGACCGCGCTGCACCAGCCACGCCGCGGCTTCGCGGGCGGTCTTCAGCGCGTCAGTGCGGCCGAGCTTGGGGATAATCCCGACGAGCATAAAGACAACGCTAACACACGCCCCCGAGCGAGAGGGCGTCACGTTCCGCTTTGCTTAAGCCCGCTTCGATGAGGATGGCGTCGGTCTGTTCACCGAGCGCTGGCGCCGGAGCGCAGGGGAGCTCGGCGATTGGGCCACGAAAAAGCGGCGTGCGTTGCGATGCGCCCGAGGGCGAAGTTGCGAAAAGATCGCGCGCAGCGTGTTGCGGATGCACGTTGATTTCACGTGCTGCGAGCACTGGTTCGACACAGCAGTCGACACCAGCGAAGATCGTTTCCCATTCGGCGCGCGTGCGCTCCGAGATTTTCTTCGCCACGATCGTGCGCGCTTCCGCGTCGAATGATCGCGATTCCAATTCGGGCATTCCAATCGCCGCGCAAAAGGCCGCCCAAAATTTCGGCTCCAACGCGCCGACCGCCAAGTGTCCGCCATCGCGGGTGGCGTAGACCGCGTAGCAAGGGTAGTCGCCGGTGAGCAACTCGCCGCCCGCGTAGTTGGCGAAGGTCATGGCAGCCTCGGTCAGAGCAACGTCGAGATGTTGCCCGCGCCCGGTGCGCTCGCGTTCGAGGAGCGCGGCGAGGATCGCCGCCACGGCCATTTGCGCCCCGGCGACATCGGCCAACTGCACGCCGGGGACGTCCGCGCCGTTTTTTCCGAGCACACCAGAGAGCGCGAGATATCCAATATCGTGCCCGGCGCGGTCGCGATAAGGACCCGTTTGGCCGTAGCCCGTTAGCGAGCAAACCACGAGCCGCGGGTTGGCTTCGAGCAAGACGCGCGGGCCGCAGCCGAGGCGATCGAGAACGCCCGGACGAAATCCGTCGAGCAGTACATCGGCCGAGCGGCACAACCGCACGAGCAACGCCGGTCCTCCCGAGGCTTTGAGATTCAACCTCAGTGATCGCTTGCCGCGGTTGAGCGAAGCGAAGAGCGCGCCGTTGATGCCGCGCAGATAATCGCCGGGCTGCGGGTCCTCGACCTTGATGACGTCGGCGCCGAGGTCGGTCAGAAAGAGAGACGCCAACGGTCCCGGAATCAGCCGGGTTAGATCGAGGACGCGCGTGCCGGCGAGCGCCGCCACTAGCCGAGAATCTTACCGAGCTTCAGCGCCAGACCCATGTCGCCTTTGATCTTCAGCTTGCCGCTCATGAAGGCCATGTTGGGGTTAAGCTTGCCAGAGACGATTTGCGCGAAATCGCCGTCGCCGCAGGTGATGGTGCATTTGGCGGCGCCCGTGCTGCCGTTGGTTACCGTCGCGGGCTCTTTGGTGAGATCGACCGTCCAAATGCCGGCGTCGGCGCCGGTTATATTGAACTCATAAACAGTGTTGAACTGCGCGGCTTTTCCGGCGAGCTTGGTGGGGATTTCCGCGAAGAAAGTCTTCGTGTCGGCCATGGTGTCTCCGTAAGTGAGAAGAAGCGCGGGGAAGCTAGCGGTGGTGCGACACAGCGTCAAGGCGACTATTTGCGCCCCGAAATGGCGTCGATGGATTTTCGGTAACGCTCTTCCATCATCACCAAGCGCGCATCGTCTTCGCTGTGAATCGCGCCGTAATAGCTCTTCTTATTTTTGAGCCAGCAAATTTCGAATTCCACCGCTTTAATGAACGCCTCTTCGGTATTGCGCAGCGCGTGCGGGCAGCTGAAGACGACCTTGCGCGTCTCAAAGCGATCGAGGTGGTCTTTCGGAAATTCGCGGAAGAAGGGCAGCGAATGGACCGACACCGCGCCACCGACGACCACCTTCTTGTTGTGCGCCTTGGCCTTGGCCGCCATTGAAATGCAGATATCGAGTATCTGCTTGCTGTTCACCGACTCGCGGTTGAGGCTCATCGAACCGGTGAGGTCGACGCGGCCGAGCACCACGCCGTCGAGTTTGTCGATTTCCGGGAGCGCCAACATGGCGTCGAAATTGTTGCAGGCGGTAATCGTTTCCAGGTTGATTAAGAACTCCATGTCCGTGCGGAGGTCTTTGGGAAACGCGATTTGCACCGCGGCCAAATATTTTTTCAGTGCGTAGGGCGTCTCCACCATGGGCGCCACGAGATGCGTGACGCCGAGGCTGGCTGCTTCGAACATGTCTTTAATCGCCTCGCAGCCGCCGATTTTCAGCGTCATGTCGAGCCCGGCCGTCATGCTGACTTCCTTGAGCCGCATGGCCTCTTCGGTGCGTGTTCCCTCGGCTTCGAATTCGGCCTTCACGCCGGTGACGCCGTGCTTTTCCTTGAGCTCGGTGAGCAGGGAGACCATGTGCTTTTCGATTGCGTTCATTGTTCCTCCATGGGGATGAGCATGTTGTCACGAAGTTCATTGCGATCGAGAAAGGGCGCCAAATCCTCGAGCGGCGGCGACACCATTCTACCGTCGGGGAGCCGGCGCGAGGCGAGCTTGGGCGCGAATTGTTGGTGCAGATCGATCATGACTTCGCAAATGGTAGCGCGGTCGTCGGCGAGCAACGTGTCGAGGGCGCTGCTCATCTGCGCATGATTTTCGATGCGCGCATAGCCGAGTCCATAAGCGTCCGCCAGCTTGGCGAAATTGGGAAAGCCGAGCCCGCTCTCTTCGCCGCAGCCAACGATGTTGTCGGGGAAATAGGCGTGCTGCGTCTGGCGGATGGAATGGTAACCGCGATTATTGAGTAACACGATTTTAATGGGCAGTTTATGCGTGACGATGGTTTGCAACTCTTGCAAATTTAATTGAATGCTGCCGTCGCCGGTGATGCAAATGACGCGCTTCTTGTTCATGGAAATACAAGCGCCGACCGTGGCGGGCAAGTCGTACCCCATGGCCGCCGCGCCAGAGTTGTGGAAGAGCCGCTGGCCGCGCCGGAGTTTTGCCGCTTGAAACGCCACCACACAGGCCGTGCCATCGCCGCACACCACCAGCGCTTCTTCGGGAAGTTTGGAGAACAGCGAATCGATTAAACAATAGGGATTAACGGATTCGGATTTCCAATATTCGGGCAATACCGTCGGATAGCGCCGACGCCGTTCCAGGCACCATTGCACATAATCGGCATGATGCGGCGAAGGTTTCGGATTCATTCGCAACAGCGTCGAAATGAAGTCGCGCACGTCGGCGTGGACCGGCAGGTCGGGCGCCACGGTGGGCTTTTTGAGCTCGGCGGCATCGACATCAACGACAACTTTGTAAGCCGCGCGGGCAAAGGCTTTCCAGTTGTAGCTGACCTGCCGAATGCTCAAGCGGCAACCGAGTACCAACAAGAAATCGGCATTTTGAATCGCGAAATTCCCCGCGCGGTCGCCAATGATTCCTTGTCTACCTGCATAGACAGGCACGTCGTCGGCAACGAGATCGTGCGCATTCCAGGCGGTCGCCACGGGAATGTTGAGGCGCTCGATTAATCGCAAGAAATCAGCGTGTGCGCCGGAAACACGAACGCCGGTGCCCGCCAAAATTGCCGGGCGTTTCGCTGCTGCGAGTCGTTTCAAGACATCGGCGCAAGTGGACTCGAGATTTGTCGTCTCAAACAGTGGCTTGTCTTCAGCGGGATCGTACGCACGCAATGCGGCGGGATCGATCTGCGCGCCTTGCACGTTCATTGGAACATCGAGCCATACCGGCCCGGGACGTCCCTGCGTGGCGAGGTGAAGCGCGCGTTCCAGGTGATACCGAATGGAATTCGGATCGGTCACCATCACCGCATATTTCGTTATCGGCCCGACCAACTTCGCGATATCGACTTCCTGATCGCCGAGCTGACGCAGCGGTAAATCGGTGCTGCGGACCGTCGTCTCCCATTTCACTTGGCCGGAAATCACGATCATGCCGAGCGAATCGACCCACGCGCCCCAGACGCCGGTCATGGCGTTGATACCTCCCGGGCCGGTGGTGACATTCACCGCCGCGAGACGTCCCGACATGCGGAAATAGCTCTCGGCGGCCATGGCGCAGGCCTGCTCGTGGTGGCACGCAATATATTCAAGCGATTTGTTGCGCCCGAAGGCGTCGTTGAGATGCATGGCGCCGCCGCCGGTCAAAAGGAAAACGTGGCGAATGCCGTGCGCGGCGAGGGTTTGGGCGATGTAATCGGCGACGCGAATCATGGTGGTTTAGCGGTCTAGGAGGAGCTTGGCGCGATCGATTGTATGCAGATTGCCACGGTACCAGACAACGAGCCGCGTAATGGCGTCGCGAATCGGCGTGAGCACGAGGTCGGGAATTTGAGCGCGGAGGCGCGTATTGGCGCCACTGTACTCAGGGCCGAGTCCTTTTTCGGCGACTTGAATGGGAACGTCGGCGCCCGTGATTTCGCGCACCAACTCCGCGATTTGAACGAGCTCCATCGATTGATCGGGCGTCACATTATAAGCAGGATGACCCCAGCCCCGTTCAATGAATCGCCCGAGAATGCCGGCCAAATCGCCAACGTAGAGATAATCGAATCGCCGATTCATTCGGCAGGTGATTGGCAATCTGCATAAGGCTTTGCAAATGGCATTGGAAATAAAGCGAATGGCGTAATCCTCGTGCGGACCGAAAACGCCGAAGAGCCGCAGCTCGACCATGTTGGAGTGGCGCTCTATCTGCTTGGCGGCGATGTATTTGGAAAAGCCGTGCTCGTCGGCGGGAACCCAGGTGTCGAAGAAATTTTCGTCGACCTTCGGTGGAAGATGCGGAAGGTCGTAGACGGCGCCGCTACCCAGAAAAAGAAATCGCTGTGAGGCGGAGACATTGCGTGTGACGTTGAAAAACATACGGCAGTTGCGTTCGAGCTGATTCGCCACCGTCGCGGCGTTGCGGTGGCCGGGCTGAACAACGGAGTGGATGATCGCGTCGACTGGATGTGCTTCGAACCAGGCGCGGACCGCGACTGCATCGAGGAGATCAAGCTCGGCGCGCGACGGCGCCAAAACGCGGTAACGCGCGCCCAGCGCGGGCAAAAGATTCTTGCCGATGAAGCCGTTTCCGCCAGTGAGCAGAATCGATTTCAAAAATTGACCCGTTCTTTTTCAACGACCAGCGGGCGTTTTAAGACCTGCGTATGAATCGCGCCGACATATTCGCCAATAATCCCAATAAAAAAGATTTGGACCGAAGAAAAGAAAAAGAGACCAATTAAGACGGGGGCTAGCCCCATCGGAAAAGTTCGCCAGAAAATGAGTTTCAAAACGAGGTAGGCAAAGGACATGAAGAGGCTGATTCCCGACATGGCGAAACCGAGCATGGTGGCCATGCGCAGCGGGATCTTCGAATGGTTGGTGATGCCCAACATGGCCATGTCGTAGAGCGTGTAGAAATTATTTTTGGTGATGCCGCGCTTGCGGGTGGGCTGGTCGTACGGAAGCTTCGCCGACTTAAATCCGATGTCGGAAATAAGGCCGCGGAAATAGGGATAGGGATCGTCGAGGTTGCGCAACACTTCGATGACCGCGCGATCGTAGAGGCCAAAGCCGGTGTTGTTTTTGGTGAGCTCGACTTCGGAGAGCCGATTAATCAGCGAGTAGTAACTCGAGCGAATAAAGAACATCGCTGCCGATTCTTCGCTGCGGATCTTAATCGCCAAGACGACTTTAAATCCCTCCTCCCATTTTTGGAGGAAGTCGAGAATCATTTTGGGCGGGTCCTGCAGGTCCGCCACCAGCGAAATGACCGCGTCACCGCTCGATTGCAGGAGGGCGTGGTAAGGCGATCGGATGTGGCCGAAGTTACGCGCGTTGACGATGACTTTGACGTTGCGATCATTGGCCGCCATTGATTTCAAGATTTCGACGGTCCGGTCTTCAGAGCAATTATCGATAAACAGGTGCTCGTACCGGTATTGCGGAAGCGACGCAAAAATCGCTTTGACCTGTCGATAGACCTCTTCGACGTTGTCTTCTTCATTGTAACAGGCGGTGACGATGGAGATGAGCTTCGGGCTGCCTGGCATCCATTGCTCCAGTTTCGTTGTGTAGATGACATAGCACGTTGTGCGGAGCGGATCGCGCCCATATAAACGCGGACCATGAAGAAGAAATCAGCCGCTCGAAAGTTGCCCGCGCCTAGTGCTCCGTCCCCCTCGCCTCGCCAACCACCGATCACCGCACGAGAAGCCGAGCGGTTGCTTGCCGCAGCCATGTCTCGCGGCGCGGAATTCGCGGAGGTCTACGCCGAGCGCGTGACGAGCACCGCGGTGTCGCTCGACGAGGGGAAAATCCGATCCGCGCAGGTTAGCGTGCAGGCCGGTGTCGGTGTGCGGGCCATTCGCGGCGCGCAAGTGGGTTACGCATACTCGGACGATTTGGAGCCGGCGGCGCTGATGCGTGCGGCGCAGGCGGCAGCGTTGATTGCGGATGGGCACGCGGAGGTTGCACCGGTGAACGTGCAGCGCCAGCACGTGCCGCAGTATTACTTTGTAATGCATCCGTTGGCGGATGTAGATCTCCGCAAGAAAGTCGCACTGCTCCAAGCGGGCAACCAGGCGGCGCGCGGCTTCGATCGCCGCATCGCCCAGGTGACCGGCGGCTGGGCCGACAATTCTTCAAGTGTCCTGGTGGCCAACACCGACGGCCACTGTTCAGAAGATGTGCGCGACTTGTGCCGCATGTCGTTCTCGGTCGTGGCCATCGACAAGAAAACGGGCGAACGGCGCACTGGTTTCATGGGCGGCGGCGGACGCGTGGGCATTGCGTTTTACGATGATCTCTCGCCGGAGACGCTGGCGCGCGAAGCGGCGCGGCAGGCCATCGCTACCTTCGGCGCGGTCGATGCGCCGAGCGGTCCTCAAACCGTGGTGCTGGCACCGGGTTGGAGCGGCATTCTTTTGCACGAAGCGGTTGGTCACGGATTGGAAGCCGACTTCATTCGCAAAGGAACGTCGCTCTTCGCTGGGCGGCTCGGGCAAAAAGTGGCCAGCGACAAAGTGACGGTCATCGACGACGGCACCGTGGCCAACGCGCGTGGGTCGCTCAACATCGACGATGAAGGCCGGCCCGGTGAGCGTAAGGTGCTCATTGAAAATGGTATATTGAAGGGATTCTTGTACGATCGCTTGAATGCGAAGTTGATGGGCCAACGCTCGACCGGATCGGGGCGGCGGCAGTCGTTTCGGCACGCGCCGATGCCGCGGATGACCAACACGTTTCTTGCGCCCGGTGAATCGACGGCGGACGAAATTTTGGGATCGGTGAAACGCGGTCTTTACTGCGCGCACTTTGGCGGCGGGCAGGTGGACATCTCGAATGGCAATTTCGTCTTCGAGGTGGCCGAGGCTTACCTGATCGAAGACGGTCGCAAAACCGCGCCAGTCAAGGGCGCCACGCTGATCGGCAATGGCGCCGAAGCGCTGCGCGGCGTGTCGATGGTGGGGCACGATGCAGCGCATGATCCCGGCATGGGAACGTGCGGGAAGGACGGACAGTCGGTTCCGGTCGGTGTGGGGCTGCCGACTTTGCGAATTGACAATATGACGGTCGGGGGCACGCGATGAACGATCTGGAACTCGCACAAAAACTCGCCTCCCTAGCGAAGAAACGCGGCGCCGATGAAGCGGAATGTCTCGTGGAGCGCGGCCGCCACGCCTCGGTGAAAGTTCGCGACGGCGTCATTGAAGATCTCACGCAGGCCACGAATAAGGGTGCGGGGCTTCGCGTGATTGTCGGTGCGCGGCTCGGGTTTGCGACGACGACCGATTTCGATGAAGGCGGTCTCGACATGTTCGTAGCGCGCGCGCTGGCGGCGGCGAAGGAGTCCGCGCCAGACGAGCGCAATGCGTTGCCCACCACGAAAATGCGCGGGACGCATCCGGCCGCGGCGGCGCTCGGTGTGCATTGGGATCCGGCCGTGGCGGAGATCGATCCGGCGTGGAAAATCGCCGCCGCGCGAGAGATGGATTCGGCCGCGCGCGCCGAAGATCCGCGCATCCGCAAGATGGATGGCGCCAGCGCGGGAGAGAGCGTCGATGCTTTCGCCATCGCCTCGACGCGCGGGCTCGCGGCGCAGCATCGGACCACCAGCATTTGGCTCTCGTGTTCGCCAGTCGCCGAAGCGGACGGGCAGCTGCAGACGTCGTACTGGATGGACGTGAAGCGTTCGCGCGCGGCGTTGGATTCGCCGGAGTCGGTCGGTCGCAAATCGGCGCAGCGAGCGGCACGCATGCTCGGCGCACGGCAGGTGAAGAGTTGCAAAGTACCGGTGGTGTTCGACCCGCAGATGGCCGCGTCGTTTGTGGGCGGTCTCGTCGGCGCGGTGAACGGCGATCTGGCCTTCAAAAAAGCGTCGTTTTTGTGGAATCAGCTAAACCAGTTGGTGGCCAGTCCGCTCGTCACTTTGACGGACGACGGTCTGCGGAAGAACGGCCTCGGTACCGCGCCCTTCGACGGTGAAGGCGTGGCGCAGCGCTGCACGCCAATTTTCGAGCGCGGCGTGCTCAGGAATTTTCTCTATGACACGACCACTGCGCGCAAGGCCGACGCACACAGCACTGGTAACGCCGCGCGTGGCTACGCCAGTCTGCCGTCGATCGGAACGACCAACCTCACGCTCGCGGCGGGCACGACACCGCCAGCTGAATTGTTGCGCGGCCTCAAGCGCGGCTTCTTGGTGACCGCGATGCTCGGTCGTGGCGCCAACACGGTGACCGGCGACTACTCGCGCGGCGCCAACGGGCTCTGGATCGAAAATGGCGAATGCACGTACGCGGTGCACGAAGTGACGGTGGCGGGATCGCTGTTGCAAATGCTCGCTGCGATCGACGCGGTCGGCGACGATCTCGATTTCCGCGGGAGTACCGGTGCGCCGTCGATTCGTTTCGCTGAATTGGCGGTTTCTGGATCGTGATGTTTCGCGCGTTTCTTTTCGACATCGATGGCACGTTGATTCGTTCGGCGGGCGCGGGTGTGAAAGCGTTGGCGCGCGCGGTTGAACCGAATCCGGCGATGGCTGGTGCGCTGGACGGACTTCGCCTCGACGGCATGACCGATCGCGCGATCTGCCGCACGCTCCTTGCCGCGCACCACGAGGAAGTGACCGAAGCTGCGATCGATGGGTTGATCGAGCGTTACCTGGAAGCGCTGGAAGCTTCGCTGCCGGCGCACGAGGGACGCGTGGTCGTCCACGCCGGCGTTCACGCGGCGCTGGATGCGCTTGGTGCACGTGGCGCAGTGATCGGTTTGGCTACCGGCAATGTGGAGCGCGGAGCGCGGTTGAAGTTGTCCGCTGTGAACCTGTGGCATCGCTTCGATGCGGCGCGCTCAGGATTCGGATCGGATCACGAAGATCGCGCCGCGCTGGTGCGCGTTGGTGTCGCGCGCTGTGGATTTGCCGCGGACGAAGTGCTCGTAATCGGTGACACACCGCGTGACATCGCGGCGGCACACGCGGCCGGTGCGGCCTGTCTTGCGGTGGCCACGGGGCGCTATTCAGTAGAGGACCTGTCGCGCGCGGGCGCGGATGAAACCGTCCGCACGCTGGAAGCGGAAGCCGCGTTGCGGCTTTTCGCGCGCTAACCGTGAACCGGCGATGCAGCGCTCACGACATGTTCCGAATCATCGTCAAGGGTCACCCACCATTCTAACCCGTCGGTTGTTGAGAGGGTCCTGATGCTGTGATCTGGCCCCAGCGTCCGAATGTATTGAGCAACGTCCCGAGGAGCGAAATCGCCGTTTGGCGGATCGACCCGCCCTTCGTAATAGCCACCCACTGAAAACGAATCCCCGATTTTGAAGAACTCACCACCCGGATTCTGGCCAATGTCCATTTCGGAGTATTCGGTGAAAATCTCGAGGTGGGTGGCCCCGACACACGCCCATGTCCAGACATAGAGATCTGGATTCGAACTCTCCCGTTGGCCGAGAATTCGGAAGATCTTCGCATACCAAAATTCCTTTTGGCAAAGATGCAATGCGTATTGGGCTTGGCCGACGGGGTCGAAGTCGATCGATTCCGTTCTGAAGGTCGAATCAGTTTCAGCTGATTTGCTTGTTCCCAAAGACGCACCGGGCGTGCCGCCGCAAGCAGCAAGGAGCACGAAGCAGGCCGATCGTTGAATGGTCGTCACTTGAACTCCATTGACAAAATGTTGAACTCTTTAGCTAAGCAGTCTGCGTGCCACGCAGCAGGGCCTCGAACCGCCTGCAAAACAGGTCTTTTCGGTGCAAACACACACCAGTTGCGGTGCGCGCGTCCACTCCATGTTTCGGAGGATTTGAGACGCCGTCGCCTCGTGGTACGCGTCAGACCATGAGAGGCAAAGCATCCGCGCTGCTTCTCTTGCTCTGGATCGGATGTCAGGCCGGCGCCGTGAGCCAGGTTCCGCACCCGGACGGAGGCGTCTCTGCCGGCGACGTGAGCACGGATGCCGCGTTCGATGGCGGAGTGCCCGACGCGGCGGAGTCGGATGCCGGCGACGCTGACGCGGGCGACGCTGACGCGGGCGACGC
>JAHFDP010000039.1:6867-12152 GCA_023248955.1 Deltaproteobacteria bacterium | reverse complement strand
GGCGACGCTGACGCGGGCGACGCTGACGCGGGCGACGCGGGGTTCGCAGACGCGGGCGATGCAGGGATTTCCGATGCGAACGTCGCCGACAGCGGGCCAGGCGATGCTAGCGCGGATGCTGGTGGCGACGCCGTTCCAGACGGCGGTCGAGACGCTGGTCTGGATGCGGGTCTTGACGCGGGCACCAACGAGGGACCCTTTGTTGATTTCACCGTGTGGCGTGCGGCTTGCGGCCACGAGTTGTGGGGCCGCTGGACCACGGGCGAGACAATCACGCTGACGGGCTACACCACTCACCTTCCCAATGGCACGCTCTCGCAGCACGGATTTTCGGACCCTGAGCGGCTCGGCCAGCATTCGATGCTGCTCCTCGAGGACTTGGGGAACCTCGCGGTGGGCGGCTATTCGTTCGACTTCAGTTGGACGAACAGCGCCAGCGCGACCGTGAACCTCACGTTGCACCGCACGGTCGACGCGACCATCAGCCGCGGGGATGGCGTGCTCTCGCTCGTCTCCGCGCGGAACGATGCGACGAAGGGGCTCGCGCTCACCGTGGTGCCTAGCCTCAACGGCAGCCTGCAGAGGGAGGAGAAATACAGCGGCGCGGACGACTGCTCCGATGGAAACGCCATGGCGGGTAACCAGCTGATGAGCGGGACCGCGACGGAAGCCATCGTTGGCGGCCACTATGCGTCGGGGACCAAGGTGCTCGTTTCATTTTGGGGACGCAGCAGTGACACCAACCAGCTTTTCTACACGGCGCTCGATGTGACTACACCGTGACTTGTTGATGACTATCGTGTGACTACTTGACGCGGACAAGCTCGCTGTCCGCGAGATCCGGTTCGCCCGCCAGGCGCTGACAATCTTCGCCGACGCCGTATTCCTGCTCGCTCCGGACGGTGATGCGATCGTCTGTGCAGGCCACCACGTCCCACTGAAAGTTCACTTGGCAGATGTGGCCACCGGGCGTCGTCGCCGTGGTCGCGGCAAAGCCGGCCAACTTGTTCATGCTTGGCGTGAGCGCGATGGCGTAGGTCGGTCCGCCTGCGACGCCGCCGCCTTCCCGAAACGGGGCCACCGTGATGGCACTGGTCTGATCGCTAATGCGAAAGCGATAGGTGGCATCGTCCGCATGGCGCCATTGTCCAGAGAGATTGCGATCGCAGAAAGCGCGGTGTTTGCGGCAGCCGAGCGTCGCGCAGAGAGCGAGGAGTGCGAACGTTGTGCGCATCGCGATCCCGTCTACACGAAAAACTATTTTTTGAGCACTCGCGCGCTGCTGATGATCACCTCGCCGTGCGTGAACCAGTGAATGGCCGCCTCAAATGGTCCTTCCCATTCGCGCAAAAAAAAACGAACCGCCATTTCGTCGGACGAAAACGCGAGCTCCACTTCGGAAAACGCCACGTGGCGCTGCACGAACGGGTCGAGCGCTTTGTAGATCGCTTCCTTGATCGAAAACCGCGTCAGTACATCGCGCCAGCGCTCCTCCTCGTGCAGCGTTGCAAGGTGCGCTCGTTCCCGCTCGGTAAGCACGCGCGGGGCGATGGAGAGACGCGGCGGATCGACCTGTTCGACGTCGACACCAATGCCAGCGCCTGATGCTTTCGCCACGAGTGCAACCGCGATCGATCGCTTGTGGCTGACCGATCCCGAAATACCGTCGGGCAGCAGCGGAGCGCCGCGTGGTGTGGCCAGAAGGGGAGCGTCCAGGCGAACGTCGAGCTGCTGGAGTGCCGTGCGGAGCGCTACCCGTCCGCCGATCCATCCACCGCGACGACCAGCACCGAGCGTTTGCGCGAAAGCCTGCTCTTCAGGGTGCAGCGTGGCGGCGATTTCTTGTTCGTCAATCGGCAACGCCACGGCCACACAGCGGCCAAACGGCAAATCCGTGGCGAAGAGGATTTCCACGGCGGCTATTTACGCTTTAGATTCTCCTCGTGCGCGAATTCAATTTCGACGGTCTCATTGGTCCGACCCACAATTACGGCGGACTCTCACCTGGCAATCTTGCATCGCAAACGCACGGCGGACATGTCTCCAATCCGCGCGCGGCGGCGTTGCAGGGCCTCGCCAAAATGCGTTTCGTGCACGGGCTCGGCGTCGGTCAGGCGCTCTTGCCGCCGCAGCAGCGCCCGCACTTACGCACGTTGCGACAGTTGGGGTTTCGCGGAACCGACGAGGCTATCATCGCCGCGGCCGGTGCGCACGAGGATGGATTCTTGCTGCGCCTTTGCAGCAGCGCCGCCGCGACCTGGACGGCCAACGCAGCGACCGTGGCACCCTCTGCCGATGCGGCGGATGGCCGTGTTCACCTGACGCCGGCGAATCTGTCGCAGATGTTTCACCGGACCATCGAAGCGGAAACCACCACGCGCATTCTCCGCGCGATTTTTGCGGATGAGCATTTTTTTTTCGTGCACGATCCGTTGCCGCCGGGGACGCATTTTGCGGACGAGGGCGCGGCAAACCACACGCGCTTTCAGGGCGGCATGCATCTCTTCTCTTGGGGACGCCGCGCCTGGCCTGGTCCAGACGGAATGCCGCCGTTGCCGCAACGCTTTCCCGCGCGCCAAACGTTGGAGGCGTCGCAGGCGGTGGCGCGGCTGCACCAGCTCGATGCAGCACGCGTGATCTTTGCGCGGCAAAGTCCCGAAGGCATCGACGCCGGCGCTTTTCACACCGACGTTCTTGCCGTGGGAAACCGCGACCTCTTGATGCTGCACGCGTTGGCGTTTGCGGATCGCGATGCGTTGCTCGCGACGCTCCGACACCTGGTTCCCGGCCTTCGCGTGGTGTTGGCGAGCGAGCGTGATTTTCCGGCGAAGGAGGCGGTCGCCTCCTATGCCTTCAACTCGCAGATCGTCGACTTACCGGCCGGCGGCATGGCCGTCGTGGCGCCGTTGGAAGCAAAGCAGAATTCCGCAGCACATGCGTTTTTATCAAGTATTGCAAGCGATCAGAAAAGCATTGCGTTGCATTACATCGACGTTCGCCAGTCGATGCAGAACGGCGGCGGTCCGGCGTGCTTGCGACTTCGTGTGGAGCTTGAAGAAAAGGAAGTTGCGGCCATTCGTGCCAACGTGATCGCGACACCCGCGCTGTTAGACACGCTGGAAGTTTGGGTGAGTCGCCACTACCGCGAGGAGCTCGCGGCGAAGGACCTGGCCGATCCGCAGTTGGCGCGCGAAGGCATGGTCGCCCTCGACGCGTTGACGAAAATTCTGCGGATCGGCTCGGTTTACGATTTTCAGATCTAGTTCACGCCGAGTAACTCAACGTCGAACACCAGCGTCGCGTTGGCAGGAATCACGCTGCCCGCGCCGTGTGCGCCGTAACCGAGCTCGGGCGGAATGGTCAACTTGCGCTTGCCGCCGACTTTCATGCCGGCCACGCCTTCGTCCCAGCCTTTGATGACCTGTCCCGCGCCGAGGCCAAATTCGAAAGGCTGCCCGCGATCGACCGAGGAATCGAACTTCTTCCCGTCGGTGAGCCAGCCCGTGTAATGCACCGAAACTTTCTTGCCGGCCTTAGCTTCGGTGCCGGTTCCAACTTTCACATCCTCGTACTGGAGTCCATCAGCAAGTTTCACGATTTTTCCTTTCGGTGCGGGTGGAGGCGTTTTCACTTTGGGCATGGTGGGTGCAGCGAGAATGGTGAGTGCGAAGAGCGAAGCGATGAGGTGGGCCACGGGTTTTCTCCTTGGATAAAAGGTTCGTTTGAAGCGGCGATTTCATAGCATCTAACCACCGGCCGAGGTGTATTTGCCGATGGCCACGATCCAGATGGCGCGCGCGGTGGCCGCGAAGAGAAGGGCGCCCGTGATCGAGAGTGCCGCGGTGCCGAACGAAAGTTTTCCGAGCAGCGCCTGCGCAGGAACGGTGGTCATCAAGGCGAGCGGAACCACGAAGGTGAAAACGATTCGCCACGCGCCGCGGAAGACAGAGGAGGGCCAGCGCGCGGCGTCGAAGAGCGACGAGAAGAAGAAGGACAAGTTGTCGACGCGGACGGCGATGAAGGCCACGCTGACCACCAAAATCCAGAGTGAGTAGAGCACCAGAAGCGCGGCGATGAGCATCAGAAATGAAGTTGATATTTCCGCAAGTGTGGGGACGTGGCCAAGCGCGCGCAGTGCCCACACCAACACGCCGATAGCCGCGGTGGCGTCGACGATACGCTGCGGTTCGAACTTCGCGGTGGAGACGAGGAATTGCGCGTCGGCCGGTTTGAGCAAGACGAAATCGAGCGTGCCTTTGCGGATGTGATCGACCACCGCGGTTAGGCTGGGTGTGATGGCTCCCTCGAGGACGGCTTTGAGAAAAACGAACCAGCCGAAGACCACCAGCGCTTCCTGCCAACTCCATCCGGCGACAGTGCGGCCGCTTTTGAAGACGACGAAGAGCGGAACGATCGCCGTGGCCGCGGTGAAAACGGAGAGCAAGGCTTCGATCAAAAAGTCGAGTCGGTATTGCGCCGCAACCGTGAGTGAATAGCGAACCTGCGTGGCGAAAAGTCGGAAGTAGCGTCCCATGGTCACCCGCCGAAAGCTGCGTAGCGACGAAGACCGGCGCGCCAGGTGACGCGAAGAATCACGAGCAGCGCGATCACGTACGCGAGTTGCAGACTAAGCAGCGCGCTGACTTCGCCGTGCGTGACGCGCCCGAGCAGCGTGCGTACAGGAAAGCTGAGCATCAAGTGAAACGGCAACCAGTCCGCGAGCGTGCGCGCCCATGGCGGAAAGAGATCGAGCGGAACGAGATAGCCGGAGAAGACGGAGAAGAAGCCGAACCAGATCTCCATGATGGAGACCGCGCTGTGCACCAGCAGCGCCAGCGCGCCGATGATCGCTTGAAAGAGAAACCAGAGTAGCCAGGAGAGGACGACGCTGAGCGGGAAGGCCACGAGCAGGAGCGGGTCGCGCGTGAGCTCAGCTCGACCGTTGGTGAAGAGTAATACAACCATGATCGGAAGTGATACGGCGGCGCGCAGCGGCATGGCGGCGAGATTTTCCGCGCTGTAAGCCACGAGCGGATGGAGCGGACGGAGGAGCCGCATGGCCAGCGCGCCCTGACGGATTTCCATCGTCATCTGCCAGACCACCCACGAGCCTGTCAGCAGGCGGACCAGAAGCGATACAATGTAATACGCGGTGAAGCCTTGTGAGGTCCACGCGCCCACCGGCGCATCGCGGGCCACTGCGGACCAGAGTGCCAGCATGACCAGCGGCATGTTGGTGGTGAGCACCCAGACCAGAAATTCCGCGCGGTAGGCGACAGCGTCGG
>JAHFDP010000039.1:0-6767 GCA_023248955.1 Deltaproteobacteria bacterium | reverse complement strand
GGCTCACGCAAGCCCCTTGCGCTGCGCGGCGAAGAGATCGCGCATCACGTCTTCGAGCGGCGGATCCTCCACGGAAAGATCAACGAGCGGGAGCGCCATCAACGCGGCGACGGAGGCCTGTAATGCATTCGACTTCACTTGCAATACAGCGCGCGTCGGCTCGTGTTCGACCAGCTCCCCCAGGGAGGAGAGTGTGATTTTCTCCACCGGACGAGAGAGCCGCACGGTGATTCGTTTGTCGGGCCGCACGCGTTGGACCAACTCCGTCAGCGCGCCGTCGTAGATCAGCGCACCGCGATCGATGACGATCACGCGCGGGCAGAGCGCGGCGACGTCGTCCATGTAGTGACTTGTCAAAATGACGGTAGCGCCAAACCGCTCGTTGTAGGCGCGAATGAAGGATCGAACGGTGGCTTGCAGCGAAACATCGAGACCGATGGTCGGCTCGTCGAGAAAGAGCACTTTGGGCCGATGCAGCAGCGCGGCGCACAGCTCGCACTTCATCCGTTCACCGAGCGAAAGTTGCCGCGCGGGTTTGTTCACGAGATCGCCCAGCTCGAGCAGCTGCGAAATTTCCGCGAGCGTTTCGTTAAAGAGGCGCGGTTCGATTTCGTAGATGGCGCGGTTGAGCGCGAACGTTTCTGCCGGCGGAAGATCCCACAGCAGCTGCTGCTTGTTGCCCATCACCAACGTGATCTGTTTCAAAAAATCCGTCGCGCGTCGGCGTGGTTCGTAGTCGAGCACGCGCGCTTCGCCGCTGGTCGGATGCAAAAGTCCGGCGAGCATTTTCAGCGTGGTCGTTTTGCCCGCGCCGTTGGGACCGAGAAACCCGACCCGCTCGCCGGGCTCGATGGAGAAGCTCACGCCCGCAACGGCGTGCACGTCTTTGTAGGTTCGGTTGAAGAGCGCTCTGGCCGCGGCTTTGAGCCCCGGCGCACGGCTGGCGACGCGGTAGTTCTTGCGCAGATCGCGGGTGACGATGGCGGACGGCATAGGGCGGAGAGATTACTTCCCCGCCTCGCGCCGCAACATCGCCTGCGCCGCCTTCACATCCACGAAGGTCTGCTCCGCATCGAGCACACTCCGCAATCCCAACCCACAAGCGGGCGTGAGCAGCGTCTGCGCGAGCATGCGACGAACCGCGGCCTCACCACCGTGCGCGCGCATCGACGTCAACGTCGATTCCACGAGCGGAGTCAGATCGTAACTCGAGGCAACGTTGGTCGGGACGATGCCTAGCGACAACATCCCGCCGCCCGCGATGAAATGGTCGACGGCCGCACCGGTGGCCAGCACCGCCGAGAGCGAAAGCCGTGCATCGAGCGAAAGCACATCGAGCCCGAGCGTGAGCAGCGCGTCCCAAGCGGTGTTGCTGCAGCAGTGCAGCCCGACGATGGCGCCGGCCTTCTTGAGCGCCAGGATGGCGATGCGCAGCTCTTGCAATCGCACCAGGTGAATCGGATTTCGTTTGTCGAGTGCGTAGAGACCGGGCTCGTCAAAAAAGAAAAGCGGTGTGGCGCCACGCTCGCGAATCGCGTGAACCATGGAAAGCGCTCGCGCCAAGACGAGCCGATACACCTGGCGCTCGAGCTCGGGAATCGCAGAAATGGCGCGGCCGTCGTCAAGCTTGAGAACCCACTGCGCCGTGAGCGGGCCGGTGCATTGCGCTTTGGCGAACCGCAGCCGCCGATTCTCCACCTCGAAGAGAAACGGTTTCCAGGCGCGCCACGAGGAGGCCGAGGGTTCAAAGGCTTCGTGTGCGCTCGCTTCCAAGGCGCGATCCAGCTCGGCGCTAAATCGCCGCGCATCGCGTTCCCAAGTGGCGGCGTCGATCGTTGTATTGCCTTCGCGATCAAATGTAATACCCGGCAATCCGTCCGCCGCTTGCGGGATCATCAGCTCCGCCGGATCGCGCGCGGGCAGCGATGGCAGAAACGGAATGTCCAGCTGCAACGACTGCTGCAGCGCCATTTCCAATTGCGTGTGCGGCAAACTTCCAATGCCGGTCGTCGCCAACGACCACGGGCGCGGCTGATGGCGGCCGATCATGACTGCTCCTGCGCACCGAGGTTCACCACCGAAAAATATTCCGCCTGTGGATGTTGGAACACCAGCGCGGAGACGCTCGCTTCGGGATCCATCATGCAGCCGTCGGTGAGCGCCACGCCGATGTCTTCTGGTTTGAGCGCGGCAAAAAGTTGCTCCTGATCCTCGAGTCGCGGACAGGCGGGATAACCGAACGAGTAGCGCTTACCGCGGTAGTTGGCTTTGAAGCGGTCCAACATGGTCATCTCCGGTCCGTCTGGAAAGCCCCACGCGGCGCGTAGTTGTTGGTGGAGCAGCTCGGCGTAGGCTTCCGCCGTTTCCAGCGCCAACGCTTGCAAGAGATGGCAGCGCACGAACGCTCCGCGTGCTTTGTAATCTTGCGCCAGCTCGCGAATGCCTTCTCCCGCGGTGACCACGAAGAGCGCGACGTGATCAGGCGTGGTTCCTTTGGGTGACACGTAATCAGCGAGGCAGAGCCCGTCTGGCCGCGGTTGGCGCGTAAAGGAAAACGTCATCGGCGTGTCGCGCTCGGGAGCGAAAAGTCGCAGCGTGTTACCTTCGCTCTCGGCGCGGAAAAAGCGATAGACCGCGCGCACTTTCATCAAACTCGTTCGACACTCTTCTTTTAGCGCATCGACGGTCTCCTTGAGCTCGAGCGCTTTTCGGCCGGCTTCGGTCGTTGCCAGGGTGCGCGGATCCGCGCTCTCGATGGTGCGCACTACCGAGCTCTTGAGGCCGAGGTGTCGGCCGTACAGCATCACCGGATTGATGAAACGCCAGATGTGATCGAGCGGCGTGTTGGTGAGGACATGGCGATCGACATCGGGCGGCTGTGGAGTGCTCTGCAAGAGATCGATCTGCCGCGATCGAACCGCCGGAAATGGTGCCACGGTAGCTACCGGCTTGGCGGAGAGTTCCGCGACACGCAATTTGTCGCGGCGGTTTTTGAGCTCCACCTTGAGCGCTTCTTGCTGCACGGGATCGACGATGCGCTTGGCCAAATCGAGACCGTTCATCGCATCGCTGGCGTAAGCCACTACGCCTTCGTAGGCGCCGGCGATCTGCTTGTCGGCGAAGTTGCGCGACAGCGCGGCGCCGCCCACCAGAATCGGCACGCTGATCGCCGCGCGGGAAAGATCTTCTGCCGTGGCCACCATCTGGTGCGCCGATTTTACGAGGAGACCCGAGAGCCCGATCATGTCGGGCTGATGTTCACGCACCGCCGCTATCAATTTCTCGGGCGGCACTTTGATGCCGAGGTTCACCACGTCGAATCCGTTATTTGACAATATTATATCGACAAGATTCTTTCCAATATCGTGAACGTCGCCCTTCACGGTGGCGAGCAGAATCTTGCCGCGCGCGGCCGAGTCGTTCTTCTCCATGAACTGCTCGAGGTGGCTCACCGCGGCTTTCATCGCCTCCGCGCTTTGCAGCACCTCCGCCACGATCAGTTGGTTGTCGTTGAAGAGGCGCCCGACTTCGTCCATGCCCTTCATCAACGGCCCGTTAATGATCTCGAGCGGTGTCGCTTCGGCACGCTTGAGGTCGAGATCGGCCACCAGACCGTCCTTCGACCCTTCGACGATGTAGCGCGCCAGCCGTTCATTGAGCGGCAAGGTGGAGAGCGCCGCGGCTTTCGGTTTCTTCTCTCGGAAATGCAGCGCGAACGCGGCGATGGCCGGCTGCAGTGCTTCGTCGGTGCGCGCGAAGAGGACGCCTTCAGCGAGCTTTCGCTCCTCGTCTGGAATCGATGGGTAGCGCTCCAGTTTCTCCGCGTTGACCAGTGCGAGATCGAGTCCCGCTTGCACGCAGTGGTAGAGAAAAACGGAGTTCACCACTTCGCGCCCGGCCGGCGGCAAACCGAAGCTGATGTTGGAAATGCCGAGCACCGTCTTGCTTCGTGGCAGCGCCGCTTTGATGCCGCGCACCGCTTCGATCGTTTCGATCGCCGAGCCGGTGTAGTTGCTGTCGCCCGTGGCGCAGGGAAACACGAGCGGGTCGAAGTAGAGATCCTCGGAAGCCATGCCGTACTTCGTCACCAGCAGATCGTGGCTGCGCTGCGCGACTTCGATTTTCGTCTTGGCGGGAATGGCCTGACCGCGCTCGTCGATCGATCCGACCACCAGCGCGGCGCCGAATCGCCTTGCCAACGGAACAACTTTTTCGAATCGCTTCTCACCGTCCTCGAGGTTGACCGAGTTGATGATGGCCTTGCCTTGGCAATAGGTCAGTGCAGCGGCGATGGCGCGATCGTTGGTTGAGTCGATCATCAGCGGTACGCGGACCTTCTGCACCAGCTTCTCGAGGAAGCGCGTGAGATCGGCGACCTCGTCGCGATCGGTCTGCTGCGTGGAGACGTCGATCACCTGCGCGCCGCGTTTTACCTGCGCGCGTGCGATCTCGCTCGCTTCGTCGAACTTCTCCGCGCTGATCAGATCGCGAAATTTTTTGGAGCCGAGCACGTTGGTGCGCTCGCCGACGATCACCGGCCGGTTGTCCTCGGTGATTTCCAAGTGGTCGACCCCGGAGAGCGCCACGCGGCGCATCGCGGGTGGTGTTCGTGGCTTGAGCGTTTGGGCGAGCGTCGACAGCGCGGCGATGTGCGGCGCCGTGGTGCCACAACAACCGCCGATGAGATTGAGCCAACCCGCTTCGCCAAAGCGCGCCAGCACGCGCGCGATCATCTCCGGCGTCTCGAGATATTTTCCGTTCTCGTCGGGGAGCCCGGCGTTCGGCACGCAGGCCACGCGCGCGCGTGTCATCGCAGCCAGCGCGCGAATGTGATCGGTCATGAACGCCGGACCGGTGGCGCAGTTGAGCCCGAGGTAGAGCAGGTCCAAGTGCGAAAGGCTGGTGGCCAGCGATTCAATAGATTGCCCAGCGAGCATCGTTCCCATGGCCTCGATGGTTCCGGAGACCGCGATCGGCAAACGCTCCGCGCCCGTGTCGTAGAGCCGCTCGATGGCCAGCAGGCCCGCCTTGATGTTGCGCGTGTCTTGGCAAGTCTCGAGGAGAAAGTAGTCCACGCCGCCTGCGTGAAGACCTTTCACTTGAACGAAGTAGTGGTCGACCAGCTCGTCGAACGTGACGCCGCCGGTGACCGAGATCGCTTTGGTGGTGGGACCGATGGATCCGGCGACCCAACGTGGTCTGGCCGGCGTGCTGTAACGATCCGCCACGGCGCGCGCGATCTTGGCGCCGGTCTCGTTGATGGTGTGCGCCTTGTCCGCGAGATCGTATTCAGCGAGCACGAGCGGCGTCGCTCCGAAGGTGCCGGTCTCGACAATGTCGGCGCCGGCTTCAAAGTAGCCGGCGTGCATGCGCTCGATGATATCCGGCCGCGAGAGAATCAGATGTTCGTTGCAGCCCTCGAGCGCTGCGCCGCCGAAGTCGGCCGCCGTCAAGTTGAGATCTTGCACCGCCGTGCCCATGGCGCCGTCGAGGACTAGCACGCGTTCGCCGAGCGCCCGTTCCAGCGCGGCGATGCGTGCGGCGCGAATCGATTGCGAGACTTGCGATGCCATTCGACGTCCTTCCACCGTGAAACCCGCATGCGTTGGAAGCACCGGCCTCCTCAGTCGAGGCACCGGAACTTCTCATCGCGCGCGGGGCATTGTGCCCCTCAGGCGTTGCCACCTTCCCGCTGGCGCGGTGGTTGGCCGGGTGTCGTAGGGCCTGTCCCTCTTCCCGTCCTGATGAGAATTCGCGTCAACGCTACCAGCTAGCTTCCGCACCAACAAGGAATGATGATTTCGTCGATGCCGTTGCGACTCGCCATCGTTTTCCTTGTCGGCGCTGTCCTTGGAACACTCGGAGACGGAATGCACGTCGCCGGTGGCGTGCTTAGCTACCCGCATCCCGCTTTCTTGGGAGAGGCGTGGTGGGTGCCGCTCTTGATGGGGAGCTCGCTTTTGGCGATGGTCATTGGGCACGCGAACCAAAAACGATCATTTGCAATACAGCCAGGTGGATCGACCGTACTTGCGATTTTATCAAGTACCGCATTCATGGGTTTTTACGCCCTCACCGCGATCTTATGGCGCCATCCAATGCTCCTGACCGCGATTCTGGTCGGTGCCTTTCTTCTTCGTCCTGATGCGCGCACCGCGCCCGCGCTGGCTTTGGCACTTCCGATGCTCATCATCGGTCCAGCGGTAGAGCTCGTGCTGACGCGGCTCCACGCGTTCACCTACCACGCGACTGGTCTGGTGTTCGGCGTGCCCTGTTGGCTCGGCGGTCTCTATTTGCACGCGGCGCTGGCCGCCCGCGCGATCGAACTCCGCTGGCCGATCACCGATCGCTAAGCGGCAAATACTCACGCCGCGCGTGACCGGTATAAATTTGCCGCGGCCGCGCGATCTTCTGCTCGTCGTCGAGCACCATCTCTTCCCACTGTGCCAGCCATCCGCTGGTGCGCGGAATCGCGAAGAGCACCGGGAAGAGGTCCATCGGAAATCCCATCGCCTCGTAGATGAGCCCCGAATAAAAATCGACGTTCGGATAGAGCTTGCGCTTGATGAAGTAGTCGTCCGACAGCGCGATGCGCTCCAACTCGACGGCGATGTCGAGTAGTGGATTTTTTCCGGTCACCGCGAAAACCTCCTCGGCGATCCGTTTGATGATCTTCGCGCGCGGGTCGTAGCTCTTGTAGACGCGATGGCCAAAGCCCATCAGCCGCCGCCCTTCTCCGTCCTTCACCTCTTTGATGAACGCCGGCA
>JAHFDP010000038.1 GCA_023248955.1 Deltaproteobacteria bacterium | reverse complement strand
AAATGAAAAACGTTCTAGCTCTTGACAGGTCCAACCATCTCAGTCTCCTGAGTCAATGATTTTTGCACTCATTCTTCCGGACGCCAAAGGCGGCCGCGGCGCGGAGTCGCGCCGAAGCCAGGAGGGGTCCCCGACGAGCTTCGCTCGACGGAGAGGGGCGGCGAGCCCCTTCCAGATGGCTAGGCTCCTAAAATGACCGCCGCATTTATGCGGCGAACTTCTGACTCAGGAGTCTAGAACGATGTGTGCAAATCGCTAGAACTTTACATACACGGGCGTCATGCTCTCCGTGTTCGTTCCATCGCCAAGTTGCCCGGCATCGTTCGCGCCCCAGCATTGCACGCCGCCCGCCGCCGTCACCGCACAGGTGTGATAACGGCCCAAACCGAGTGATGTGACACCGGAGGAGAGGCCCACCACAGCAACCGGCTGGGCGCGCTTCGTGTCGGTGCCATCGCCGAGACAGCCATATTCATTCCAACCCCAACAACTTACGGTGCCACCGCTGGCGATCGCACAGGTCGCCTCCGATCCTTGGCCCGCGGCAATCAACGTGGCACCCGAGAAGAACCCGAACACGTCGATGGGGAGATGTTCGTAAAACCTTCCCGTCGGTGCGCAGCCCACTTGGCCGTACTCGTTGGCGCCCCTACATTCAAGCGATCCACCGTTCAAGCGCAGATTTGATCCTCCAACGAATACACTAATCTAAAAATCGTATATTAAGTGGGGCCAGCGCGACTCGAACGCGCGGCCTGCTGTTTAGGAAACAGCTGCTCTCTCCACCTGAGCTATGGCCCCATCTCCACGAAATCTATCACGGCAGAAAACCCAGCGGGTCTTTGGCCCGCGCCGATTCACGCACCTCGAAATGAAGGTGCGGCCCCGTCGTTTGCCCCGTTCGCCCGACGTGCGCGATCACCTGTCCCGCGGACACGTCGTCGCCTTCATGCACACCGTTTTCGGCGTTGTGCGCATACACTGTTATCAGCCCATCGCTGTGCCGCAGTAATACGATGTTGCCGTATCCGCGTTGCACTCCCGCGAACACCACGCGCCCTGCGCCGGCCGCGGCCACCGGCGTTCCCTCGGGGCAAGCGATGTCGATTCCATCGTGAAAATCGCGCTCGCGCGGACCGAATCGCGAATAGAGAACGCCGCGCACCGGCCATGCGAGCCGCGGCGTTTCGGCGTGCGGACGCGGCGGCAGAAGTTTTTTGCGGGTCGTCGTTGGCGCCGATGGCGCGCGCGGCGCGTCGCCGCCGGTGTTCTCACCATGCGGGATGAACAGCTCCATTCCAGCGCGCAAGTCCTGCGGCCCCGCCAGCAGATTCTCCTCGAGAAGCGCCTGCTCGCTCACGCCGTTCTCGCGCGCCAACGCGTAGATCGTTTCACCCGCAACGACGGTGTGAAAGAGGCCGCTATGGCCGCCCTCCGTCGGCCCCACTTCGGGGGCGCGCGCGGCGGAACGCGAAGTGGCACACGCGCAAACCAGCAGCGCGAGCACAGAGGTTGTGAAAAAGTCCTCACAACCTCTGTGTTTTGAAGGGTCGGGCCGCCGCCCGCCCCTCTGCGCCGACTGAATCGGCGCATGTGCGGCGCATGATGGAAGCGCCGCCGGCCCGGGCGGTGGCGCTGGAAGCGCTCGGTCGGACTCCGGACTCACCCCACCCGCCGTCGCAGCTTTCGCCGCGTCGCTGTGAGCGAAAAATGAATTTTTCACAGGCTCACAGTCAACTTCACACGGTTCCCCGCTCGAATCCAGGCAGCGACAGCGCGGAGAAGGCATCCAGAAGCCCGTGAGCGGTGACATCAAGATGCAGCGGTGTCACCGAAATCATCCCGCCGTCGACGAGCGCATTGCAGTCGCTGCCGGGAATGTTCTGGTGCATCAGCTCGTCGCCGCCGATCCAGTAGTAGGACCGGCCGCGCGGATCCCTGCGCTCCTCGACCATGTTGCCGTAGCTGCGCCGTCCTAGGCGCGTCCAGGCAAATCGCGAAACATCGGCCCGCGGCGGAACGTTGACATTGAGGAGCGTCTGCGGCGGCAGCGCGATTTTTCCGTTTCCGATTTCAGCAGCCAACGCCCTCGCGAATCGTGCCGCCGGACCGAAATTCCACGGCGGCCGCGCGGCCAGCGAAATCGCAAACGACGGCACGCCGAGCATCGCTGCTTCCACGGCCGCGGCCACCGTGCCCGAGTAGGTCACATCGTCGGCGAGGTTCGAACCTTTGTTGATTCCACTGACCACGAGATCGGGCCGCGCATCTTTCAAGAGGTGATTGAGCGCGAGGTAAACGCAATCGGTGGGCGTGCCGTCGACGGCGAAGCGCCGTTCACCGAGAGTCTGCACACGCAGTGGACGCGACAACGTGATGGCGTGGCTCGCCGCTGACTGTTCGCGATCCGGCGCCACCACCGTCACCTCGCCGAGCTCAGCGACCGCGGCCGCGAGCGCCGCAATTCCGGGGGAGTCGATGCCGTCGTCGTTGGTGAGCAGGAGGCGCATGGGCTAAAACAACTTTTTCAGCATACCCAAAATTTCGTCGTCCTCTGGAATCTGCCACTGTTGCGCGCCGATGTAGACGAGCCGCACCGCGCCCGCCGCGTCGATCAAAAAAAGTCCGGGCTTCTGTCCAAGCGCTGCCGCGCTGCTCCCCACGCGGTAATTTTCGTATACCGCGCGTTGCGAATCGGCGAGCCCGACAAAGGGCAGCGCGTGCTCGTGCCAATAGCGACGAACTTCGTCGATCGGCGCTGGTGCCACCGCAACGATCTCGGCGCCCAGTTTTTGGAATTGCGCGTAGTCGTCTCGCAACTGCGAGAGGTGCCGGCGGCAGAAGGGTCAGCCAAAGCCGCGCAAAAAAACGAGCACCACTTTGCGTCCGCGCAGTTGCGCCAAGTTGAACGTGCCGCCGCCAACGGAAGGCAGCGAGAAGGATGGCGCGATCTCGTCGAGCTCCACAACCTTCCCAGTGCCGCTCGGTTCGCGGATGGGACAAGAAACGCCGAGCGTTGCTCGCGATCGCTCGATGGTAGCCACACAGCCCCCCAACAACACCGCGGCAACGCTGCCCGCTACTCTAGAAAACGTAGCGCATCCGCGGAACGAAGCTCATGGCGAGAACGCGCGCATCGGCCGACAGTACCGCGCGCGCACCCACGTCGAGGCCGACCCAGAAATGATCAAGGCGCGTGGCGTAATCGACGCCAATGCCGCCACCCACCGACGGACCGCTGCTCAGCGAAGCCGCCGCCTTGGGCGTAGTGGTGCTCGTCGGGTCGGCCACCAAGCCCGGTGTCATGATCGCGAAACCGACCGTTGCGAAAAAGCCCAGCGACAACCGCGACGCCAACTCGAGACGGTAACGGGCGCCGGCCTCGAAAAAGTAGGTGCCGAAGTTGTCCGAGCCTTGGCAGGTTCCGACTTTGGGATCCTCGCCTGAGAAGCAATTTCCGGCCGACCAACCAGCGCCAATCTGCCCGAAGACCGAGAGCTCGGGCATGACGTCGTAGCCGCCCGCGAATCCGAAGTAGGGCTGAAGGTTGGAGTAGGACTGCCCTACGGCGTTACCGCTGGTGTTGAGCGTGAAGAACGCACCGGGGATAACTTCCGCATAGAGCCCGGATCGCGGCGTAAAGGGCACGCCCTGCGCGGGAACCGCGGCGGCGGGCAGGGCTGCAAGGGTGAGAACGACGAAGAGGGTTTTCATGCTCGCTCCAGAGTGAAAATCCGACCCAATGGGATTAACTCAACAGGGGGCGGATGTCGATACGGCTTATGGTCTTTGGTACAAATGGCGGATGACCCCAAAACCCCCGGCCTTCGAGCACTTCCGGTCCCTCCATTTCCACGACGACACCCTGGGTGTGTCCCTCGACGTCAGCCGCATTCACTTCACCGAACGCTTCTTCGAAAACGTACAGCCCCGCCTGGCGAAAGCCTTTGCAACCATGCGCGAGTTGGAAGCGGGCGCCATCGCCAATCCCGACGAGAACCGCCGCGTGGGCCACTACTGGTTGCGCGCGCCGGAATTGGCGCCGGAGCCAGCCATCCGCGACGCCATCACCTCCACGCTAGCGCGCCTTCACGCCTTCGCCGACGACGTGCATCAGGGCCGCGTGCACCCGGAGCGCGCCGCGCAATTTCGAAACCTCCTCGTCATCGGGATCGGCGGATCCGCGCTCGGACCGGAGCTTGCCGCCGCCGCGCTCACCTCGTCGCGCGATCGCCTGCGTCCATTCTTTTTCGACAACACCGATCCCGACGGATTCGATCGCACGCTCGCGGCCATTGGCGACGGACTTGCGGAAACGATCACCATCGTCATCTCCAAATCGGGCGGAACCAAAGAGACGCGCAACGGCATGCTGGAAGCAGCGGCGGCCTATACGCGGCGCGGACTTTCGTTTGCGCAGCACGCGGTCGCCGTCACCGGTGAAGACAGCGAATTGGATCGCTTTGCGCGCGCGCAAAATTTCCTGGCGCGCTTCCCGATGTGGGATTGGGTCGGCGGTCGCACCAGCGAATTATCCGCGGTGGGCCTCGTCCCGGCGGCTTTGCAGGGCCTCGACATCGACGCGCTCCTCGGCGGTGCCCGTGCCATGGACGTGGCCACGCGCGTCGCCGACGCTCACAAGAATCCCGCGGCGTTGCTCGCTTTGGCCTGGCTCTCGACAACCGCTGGCGTGGGAAAAAAGGACATGGTGGTCCTTCCTTACAAAGATCGACTGGAGCTCTTTTCGCGTTACTTGCAACAGCTCGTCATGGAGTCGCTCGGCAAACGGCTCGACCTAGCTGGACGCGAGGTGCACCAAGGCATCGCGGTGTATGGCAACAAAGGTTCCACCGATCAACACGCCTACGTGCAGCAGCTTCGCGATGGCCTCGATAATTTTTTCGTCACGTTCATTGAAGTGCTGCGCGACGCGCCTGACCGCGCTGGGCCTGATCGCGCCGCGTTTGAGGTCGAGCCAGGCCTAACGTCCGGCGACTTCTTGCACGGCTTTTTGCAGGGCACGCGGCAAGCGCTGACGGAGTCGGGCCGCGAATCGATCACGGTGACGCTCGACGCTTTCGACGCCGCGGGTCTGGGAAAGCTCATCGCACTCTACGAACGCGCGGTCGGATTGTACGCAGCGCTGGTCGGTATCAACGCCTACCACCAACCTGGCGTGGAAGCGGGAAAGAAGGCCGCGCAAGCGGTGTTGGACCTGCAAGCGCGCGTCGTGAAAGCGCTCTCGCAAACGAAGTGGCCCATGACCTGTGATGAAGTTGCGCAGGCCATTGGCGATGGCGATCGCGAGGCCATCTTTCACATGCTTCGCCACCTTGCGGCGAATCCGGAAAAGCGAATCGTGCGCGTACGCTCCGAGGGAAAATCGATTTTCGAAGCGACTTACGCGATTTAAGCGCCCCGATCTGGAATCGCTCGTTATATAAAACCGTTGAACCTTTGTTATTCAAAGACACGATAGATCCAAAAATAGAGGGTCCGCATACGCAAACGATACGGCGCATGGACATCCATTTAATCCCAAAGCTCGCTTTGATTGGGACCACGCCATTTCGTCATGGCCGGGCTTCCCGGCCATGACGGATTGGGCAGGCAGCCTCACCTTAAGCGAGTTTTTGGATTAATCCGTTTATCGCAACCTTGCCGCTACACGGTAGGAGGGTGTAATCTTTTCTCCGCAAGAGTTGAATTTGGGGAAACAATCCATGGGCAGGCGCCATCCCTCAAATACTGTCCTTTCGGTTTCTATTGGGCTCGCCTTATTCCTTGTTTCCTCGGCGCGGGCGGCCACGGTTCCGCCTTACCGTGATCAACAGGGCCGGATTCTTAAAATCGACGGGACGCCCGAGACTGGGACGTCAACGGTTCAATTCGCGATTTATGACGCGACCAGCGGCGAAGCGGCATTGTGGGGACCCGAATCGAATACAACGTCATGCCGCCCTTTTTGATTCTCAATTTCATTATCAAGACCTAACGGAGTCACACTTGCGCAACGCCTCTCTTGCTGCCCTTCTCGTCGCGCTTTCCGCCTGTCCGGGCGTCGCGCCGGTTCCGCCAGCAGCGCCGAAGTGCAGGGCCGACGCCGATTGCACCGACCCCAACGTGGTCTGCCGCAAAGAGTCCTGCGGCAAAGTTCCCTGCGGACCCTCCGCCGCTTGCCAAGCTGGCGAAACGTGCACCTCGGGAGCCGATCCCCATTGCATCGTGGTGCCGCCGGCCACTTGTCAAAAAGACGCCGACTGCGCCTCGGGAACGCTCTGCCGCGACAAACTGTGCAAGCCAGTAACCTGCTCGGCGAGCGCACCTTGCACCGCAGGTGAAATCTGCGATTCAGGGGGCCACTGTAAGATCGCGCCGAGTTGCCAAGCCGACGCTGACTGTCCGTCCGGCACTGGCGTCTGCCGCGACAACCTGTGCGGGCCGGTCGCCTGCCCTCCGACCTGCTCCACCGGCGAAACCTGCACGAGCGGCCAATGCGTCGCCTCCACCACCCCGACGACGCCCGCCACCACCAGCCACACGCTTGCGGCCGGCGGTTCGGTTTCCACGTCGTCAAAGCACATCCACATCGGCATCACCGGGCAGGGACGCGCGGTCGGCGCCAGCAGCAGCTCGACGCATCAACATGTCGGTGGAGCAACCGCCGTCTTGGGACGGTAAGCGTCACCAAATCGGAACGCACCACGCCGCATCGGCCAGCCACTGGCCCGCGGTTTCATGAAAGCCGGTCTCCGACTTTCCGAACATGCTGACACGCAACACGCGCCCCGCGGATCCTGTCGAGAGCTCCGCCTTTTCCCAATCTGGCCGCACCGGGACGTGCTCCACGCGCCGTCGACAAGCGGCGATAGCGTCTGGCGTCAGCGATGGCTGCACCGAGGGCAAAAAGGTGGCGCGAAACGCTTCGTCGGAACCGCCGTGCAACAGGTCGAGCTGCGTCTGCACGGTCGCTTGCGGAGAATGCAAATCGACTTTTTTCGGCGCTTGTTCACCCAGCGTTGAAACAGTCGGCGGAATTTTCGGCGCGGGCACCATGGAATCGAGACCGGTCGGTGTGGTCGGAAGCGTCGTGGCGATCGAGGGCCAAGTCTGCGAAGGCTTCGCGGCCGCGCCGTTCGACACCTTCCCCGTCCACAAACGCCACCCGATCGCGGCCAGAATCACCACGATTACCGCCATTCCAATTCGCGTCCGCATTAATTCCCGAAATGAAGCAACGGCAATTGATTCAACTTCGCGATGCGCGACGCTTCCGGAAATTCCCAGAGCGAAGAATAGGGGCCAGCCTGATCAAAAAAGGCATTTAGTCCGTCCACCGTGGGAGGTGGACCACCATTAATTCCGTCGTCGTTCGATTGCGCCATCCATACCGGTGCTTGAAGACCAGCGGCATCCAACATTTGTTTCGCTTGGTAATAACCAAATTCCCAAGTCACTTGACGATCGCTCCAATAGACCTGCGGTAAGAAAGCATCGCCGCAGTCCTTATCGAATTCTCTATATGGAAAATCGGTGTGGTACCCGACCCAGCCAAAGGAGCTGTACCCGAGAAAAATACCCGGCGCTTTGCGACGGATTCCTTGACACAACGCGGTCGCCTCAACGCCATGGCCGCCGCCGCCGAATTCGATTTCGACGTCCAAAATCACGCCGCTCACACCGGGGACGCTGGCCGCCCGTGCCGCCGCGTCTTCGGCGGCCACCCCGCCCCAGGGCTTCATATAGGGCCAAGCGTAGACGAGCATTCCGCGCGAGGTGAATTCAGCGACGGACGCGGCATTCAATCGATCGGACCAAAAATTGCCGTTTTCGCCACTCTTGATCAAGACGTAGCCGACGCCGTCTTTCTTGGCTTCCTGAGCGGCCTGAGCCGGCGTTTTGCCGATGTAACCCCAATACCAGATCCAGAGCCCCTTGCCGGAGGGAGCCTTGCCGCCCCCGAGGTTCGAGCCGGAGACACCGAGGCAGGCATTGGCGCTGCAGCTTTGGCCCATGGGACAATCATCGTCGCGGTGACACGCGCTGATGCACTTGTGCGAGTTGGTCGAGCAGACGATGCCAGTGTTCTTGCGGCCACCGGTGCAGTCGCTGTCGGCGGCGCAGCTGTTACCGAGGGTGGACGGCGTTTTTGCCACGCACTTGTAACTCTTCCCCGTGTCGCACTGCTGGTCCTCTGCACAATCGCTGTCGCGGTGGCAGGCCACGATGCAAATGGCCGCGTTGGAGCAGACCCGCTCCTTGACCGCGCCCTGACCGCTGCAATCCGCGTCCAACGTGCAGGGGCTGCCGAGCGGCGTCACGTTGCTGCCGCCATCGGTAGCTTGGTGCTCCACCGACGATGCGCAAGCAGCAAAGAAGAGCAAAGTGAAGAGTCCTGAACGGCGCATCCATCTCCTCCGAAATTATTAGGGTGCGCTGCAACGCGGCAGGCATTTTAGATCGCAAGCACCGCTCTTGCACTGATCGCTGGTCGCACACACCGCTCCGTCACCGACCAGCGTTCCGCAAGTGCCGCTGCTGGTGTCGCAGTAAGCCTTCCGCTGATCGCATTGCGGAAATCCACCCGAAGGATCCTCCGCGCAAGCGCCGGTGTTCGGCGGCGCCGCGCAGGTTCCGTTGCTACAAACAAGCCCCGCGAGGCAACCGGTGTTCGCAACAACATTGGGGTCCGCCACGATGGTTTTGCACGGCCCGCCGATGTCGGAAGCGTGCGCGCACAAACCCGGCGTCGCGACGAGCTTCGCATTGTCGTAGCTGTAGCCAGCACACACCAGACCTAGCGCGCATTCGCTGGCCACCGCGCCGACGTGCGCGCCGTCCTCCGCGCAGGCGCCGCCCGCTTGAACTTGCGCCGTGCACGCGCGGCCCGTTCTCGAGCGCAGGCAGTAGAACCCTTGCGCGCACTCTTCGATGCTCCTGCAAGCCGCGCCGGCGGATCCGGTACCGTACGCGGTGCATTGTCGCGGGGACGCGTAGGAGCAGAAAAGTCCGGGCTGGCAATCGGCGCTGTTGCCGCAACCGGCGCCAGCGGCCAGGCGCGCGGCGCAGTGCCCTTTGATACAGCGCAGTCCGGCGCCGAAATCGCAAGGCGTGGAAACCGCGCTGCAGGCGGTGCCAGTTTGTGCGTAGGCCACGCATTTGCCGGGGCAGCTCGACAGATCGCAAAACCCCTTCGCGCATTCGCCCGTGCCGTAGCAATCGCCGCCCACCGCAACTTGGCCGGCGACCGTGGCCTGGCAATCGGGCGGGTCAAGCAGACTCGAATCAAAAGCGGCGGCGTAGATCGGACAGGCCAGGGCGTTGATGGCCTCGAGACACGCCTGCGCATGGCCCGCGTCGAAGCTCACACGCCCCGCGCTGGCCGTGCGCGAAAAAGTTCCGCCGGCCGTGGTCAAGGCTGCGGGATCGCAAGCGGCGTAGGAGGAGATGGCCTGGCACCGCTGGGTAAACGCGCAAACGGCTGCGGCACGCTGCGCGGCGAACTGGTCCGGGGCGATCACGGAGGCCGACGACGATGAAGGCGAGCCATGGCAACCAGCCGCAGCGTTGAGGAGGGCTAGGAAACCCAGGCGTGACCAGGCGGAACGCAACTTAGTTCTCCACGCACGCGGAGATGTCATCGTTGCAGTGCTTGGTGTCGAAACACGCAACCGGGTCGCACTTGCAGACCGGCGTCAGGAACGCCCCGCCTCCATCTTCGCAAATTCCCATCTCGCCCACGCACCCTCCGTTGTTGTTCTGGCACCCGGTTAGCTGACTGCAAGTCGCGGTGCATGCTTTCGTATCCGTCACCGTGCAGCTGCCGCTCTCCGGCGTGCATCCAGCGGCCACGCAGGCCGCGGCGAGATCGCATACGCAGGTGCCGCTGCACGCCGCGCTGTTGTCGTCGCAAATCCAGCCCGACTGGCAGGAGCAATCCGCGTTGCACACGCCGCCGGGCTGACCGGCATTCCCCGGCGTCGGCGCGCAGAGATTCGTCACGGGGTCGCAGAAACCCGAACCGCAAGACGCGCTGCCAATCAATGAGCAGTCCTCTCCGATGCTGCCAAGGCATGTATTCAGTATCGGATCGCATTGGCCCGAGGCACAATCGGCCACCTGTGTGGCGCCGGTGCAGGGATCTCCCATCTTGCCACTGCCGCCACCGGTGGGGGTGCCGCCTCCCGCGCTGCACATTCCATCGGCGCCGCAGACGAGGCCGCCGCCGGGACCGCCCGTGCAGAAATTGGTGGGCGGCACACCGTTGTCGGCGTGGAAGCAAGGAAGGCCGTCGTCCCCGACTTCATCCACCGGCGCGCACGCTCCCGCGACAGCACCCGACACCATGGCGCACGTTAATCCTGCGTCGCAGTCGTCGCCGGTCTTGCAGCTCTTGGACGGGTGGCATTTTTGGTCGCTGTCCGAGCAGAGCAGCGGCGGGTCGCATTGCGGAAACTCCAGGCGGCAGCTCGCGCCATCCGCACTTCCAGCACCGTTCGAGTCGAGATCGCACACGTAGCAATCGGTGCCGTCGTTGACGCCGCCAGCCGCGACGCACTTGGCGGGAGCCGCGAGAACGCAGGTCAAGCCGCCGTTGCAGGAACCGTCCAAGGTGCATTGATGGTTCTGCGTTCCAAGGACGGTCCCGAGTTGGCAGGTATGATTGCCGGCACAGCAGAGAATGGTGGCGTCCGTGCACGAGCTGTCATCGCAACAACTGTCCGACTTCGTGGCGTCCGACTGCGTGCATTTCAAGGTGGGTTCGGTCGGTGTCCCTCCCTTGATAAAGCAAGATTGACCCTTGCCCCCGACGGCGCTGGCCGACTTGCAAGCCCCGCTGTCCGCCTCGCACAAAAGACCGTTCTTGCAAGCGTTATCCAAATCCGACGTGTTGCACTGGCCGCCCGCGACGCCGACCTTCGCTGCATCCTGGCAGACAAAGATGTCATCGCCGGTCGCGGCCCCCGTGGAATCGGTGGCCGTGCTGCTCTGGATACAGGCGAGCCCAGGCGCGCACTGGTTTCCGTTGTAGCAGGGCTGCAGCAAGCTCCCGAGGGAGAAGACGTTGCGGCAGATCAACTCGAACGAGCACCAGAGCTGCACGTCGGACTTGGCGTCGCACAGCGGATCGGCGGTGAGCTTGGCATCGGTCGCCTCGCCCTCCTTGCACGGCTGATTCAGCCCGCCGACGCCACTCTTGTCGACGCCATCAAAATCGCAGCTGCCGCTGGTGGGGTCGGCGTCGCTCGGCGTGCACACCTTCCCCGTCGGGCAATCGATGTCTTTGTTGTCCGGGTCCTCGGGGTTGATGGTGCAGCCGAGAACGCAAGTCTTGAGGGTGCGGCTGCAGTGAAATCCCGAGTGTACTCTGGCGTTGTTGCAAGCTGCATCGCCTTCCGCCGTAGGATCGCAGGGGCTGCCTGTCTTGGCTATCTGCTCAGGCGTTTTGCACGTGCTGCTGACCGGATCGCAAAAATAGTTTGCCCCCGCTTCGGCCGTAACGTCCACGGGAGCGTTGGGCCCGCCCGTGGAATCACACTGGTCATTTTTCGGATCGCATGACTTCCCCGCGGCGATGGTTCCACCCGAGGACTTGTCTTGACACGACGCTTTGCAAACGCCCTCCGTGCTGCTGGTGTCACTCGGGTTCTTGACGCAACAGACCGGCGTGGGGGCCTTGCAGGTGGTTGGGTCGGCGTCGGTCTGACACGTGGGTCCGGTCGGAGTGGGTTCCGCGCTCTTGCAGTTTCCAGCCGCGCTGTTCGGATCGAAGGCGTCGCCCGTGAAATCGCAAGAACCCACCTTCTTCCCGGGACAGTCCGCGTCCACATAGCAACCGTTGGCGGTGCAGACGAAGGCGTCGCATTCTGCTTGCCCCTTTGGGCAGACACCGCAGACGTGGCCATCTCCATCGACGTGGTGGCAGTCGCTGGAGGTGGAGCAGGTAATGCCCGACGCGGCCACGCACTGGTTTTTCTGGCAAATCTTTGTCTTGTCGGCGCAGGGCTTCGTGTCGCTGCACGCGTTGCTGCCGGTGACGGTCCCGGTTGCGGTTCCCGTCGCAGTGCCCGTCCTGGTCCCGGTGGCAGTACCTGTTCTGGTGCCGGTCGCAGTGCCAGTCCTCGTGCCGGTGGAGGTGCCCGTGCTAGTTCCGCCAACGCAAACAAGCGCGATGCATTGCTGACCGGTTCTACAGGGCGGATTGCACAGGTTTGAGATACCGGTTCGCGTCCCAGTGCTTGTACCCGTTCGCGTTCCGGTGGTGGTTCCGGTCGTTGTGCCGGTCCGCGTTCCGGTACTTGTTCCAGTCGTCGTCCCCGTCCTCGTTCCGGCACTAGTCCCAGTGCTTGTTCCAGTCGTCGTCCCTGTCCTCGTTCCGGTACTAGTCCCAGTGCTTGTTCCAGTCCTCGTCCCCGTCCGCGTACCGGTACTAGTCCCAGTGCTTGTTCCAGTTGTCGTCCCCGTCCCGGTACCGTTGCCTGGACAGTTCCTCCCGAATCCCGAGCAAAACGCGTGGTAACTGCTGCTCGCACTCCCCACCCGGGTAAGGCCGCCGCCAGTCGGCTGATAATTGCCGTCGTCATCGGTCAGTGCGTAGTCGTGGGTTCCCACGTTGGCATTGAACCACGTGATTGCATTCACCCGCGTGTAGCTGCTGCGCAGCGTGCCCGCCGCCTGGCCAATCCAACTGGGCCGGTCACCGCCGACCGACGGAAATTGATCTCCGCGGGCCGAAGCGAATTCGCCGATCATCATCGGTAGGCTGCCGGAACCGAGCGCGGACGCCGTCTGGTAGGCGTCCTCGAAGATCGATCCGCTTATCCCGGTTTGGCCGCCGAAGGAGCGAAACGTGCCGGTCGTGTTGTAACCGTCCAACGCGATCGCATCGACCCCCGCCGTGGGGAAGAAATCCGAGAGCGAAAACCGACCCGCGATGCTGGTGACCGGATGGTCCGCGACGGAAAAGATCCAGCGCGCCTGCGCCTTGGTTCCCGTGACCGCGGTGAGGCGTTGGGCTACCAAATCATGCGCATGGTTCCAGGCTTTCTTGAAGTTCTCGGGGCTGTTCCGCGAGACGTCGGCGCCGATCTGGAACCCCAGCGCGCCGGCGCCATCGCTGTTCACGTCGTAGGCGAAGCGCAGCCAAACCACGGTGTTCGATTTGGCGATGGCATCGGCGTATTTGGTTAGCGCGACATCGGCGGCGCCGGTGGCGATCGTGTCGAGCGTGGCGCCCTTGTCCGGCGCCAAGGCCAGACACAGCGTGGTCCTGCGTTTGTCGAGTCGCGCGAGAAGCGCGGGCAAGCCGACGCTGTTCGGGTCGTTGCCAATCTCGTGATAGACAAGCAGCAGATCGAGGTGATGGCCAATCCTCGTCTCCGCCAGCGTAAGCGCGGGCTCCGTGGTCGCGGGTCCCACGAACATTCCGATGGCGAGCCCGCTGTTGGAGGCCTGCGTCGCCCAGTCGATTCCCGATCCGACGGACCCGCCCGAGGTCCCGCCGTTCGTTGTGCCGCCGTTTGTTGTGCCACCATTGGTAGTTCCGCCGTTGGTAGTTCCACCACCCGTCGTGGCGCCGCCGTCAGGTCGCTCCGCGCGCGGAATGGTTGGCGGCGAGCAAGCAAGCGCGAACGCAACCGCGGCGACGCCAAGACAGGAACCTACAGATTCGCGATCCAATACCGACCTCCGAACCTAAGGATCGTACAGCTCATTATGCACTGGGCGTACAGGTAGCGTCCAATGCCCTCAGCCGCGGATTCTACTGGCCGGAAGCGATTCCGTTGTCGGCACATTGGCCAGGTTTGGTGTCCACACCACCCGCCCCTGCGTAGTTGCAGGCCAGCGAATCGCCGCAGTCGTCGTTGCTCCGGCAACCGAAGCGACACACGCCACGATGGCTACCCTTCCCGCCACGCGTGGCGTCGCACACCACCCCGGTATTTTGAAACGATCCGTTGCAGTCGACATCCTGTTCACACGCGGAGTGGTTGATGGCCTGCCAGTCGGTCGTCACGCAGTCGTCTTCATAGGCAAACGCCGGCGCATCGCATGTCATCGTCGGGGCGGGCATCGGCGTCGAAGTGGGATCCGGATTGGGCGACGGGTCTGGAGTAGTAGGCGTAGGCGACGGATCCGGAGATGGATCGACGACGGGCCCTGGACCAGCTCCACCGGCGAAGGCCTCTCCAAACGCCTCGATGCTACCGTCGTCGTCGCTCAGTCCGTACGTGGTCGTCGAGCCCGGCGGATTTTCGTTAAAATAGTTGAGCGCGGCGATTCGCGTGAGCCGCGTCTTGAGCTGCAAAGCCGCGTTGCGAATCCAGTTGGCGCGATCGCCGCGGCCGCGCCGCCACGCAGCATCCGACCGATCGGAGCCCGTTTCGCCGATCATCATCGGGAGCGTTTCATCGAGCTGAGCGGCTACGTTGTAACCGTCCTCGAAGACGGAACCATCCTCGCCATCGGCACCGGCGAAGGGCCGCCACCCGTTCCCCACTTGGTTATAGCCATCGAGCGCAATCACATCCACGTAGTCGCGACCCGGCCAGAAATCCGATAAAGCCCAAGCATTCTGCCCGCCCGAAAGTGGATGGGCGGCGGCGGTGAATACCCAGCGCACCCGAGATTTTCCGCCCGCCTGCACGATGGCGTCGTTAATCAGGTTGTGCGTGCGCTTCCAAGCCTGGACGAAATAGGCCGGGCTGTTGGCGACCGGATCCGCGCCACGATCATAGCGGTCCCAGTTCCCGTTCATCTCGGAGGCGTAGCGCAGCCAGACCGTCACCGGACGGCGGAGCATTCGCTCAGCGAGTGCGATGGCCTCGCCCCAGCGCTTGGTCACCAAATCTTCGTCGCCGTTGGCGATGTCGCGCATTTTCGGACCGGTGGCACCCGAGGAAGGCTGCAACGCCAAACAAAGCGTCGTTTGGCGTCTGTCGAGCATGACGATTAGCTCGGAGAGTCCCACGTAATCCGGACTGGTCTGGATGTCGTGGTAGGTGAGCAGCATGTCGAGGTGGCGGTTGATGTTCCGCTCGACCTCGTCGAGGCGCGCCGACTTGGAAGCGCGGATGTCTCCGAGAAACATGCCGACGGAGAGCCCCCGTGCGCTGGCTTGACCGGCCCAGTCGTTCACCGCGGTCCCATTACCCCCGCTAACCACAACATCGCTTCCCGACCCGCTTCCCGCGTGCTTGGCGCTGGGCACCAACTCGCTTCCGGAGCGATCCAGCGTTGCGTTGGGGTTGGAGCAGGCGTTGAGCGCCGCGGCGGAGACGAAACAGAGGGACGCCAGTCGTGTCATTCACTCTCCCGAAGTTACGAGAGAGCTATTTCAAGTGACGTGCCGCACATCGAAACGTTCCGCAAAGTGAGGTTCTTGACCCGGCGGCGTCCACTGGCGGACAGAGACGCAACGTTCGGCTGTCCGAGAAACGGACGCTGCGTCATGCGCGCGCACTCCATATGGTGCATTGAGGCGCTACGTGCACCCCCACCCTGACCTTCCCCTGTCGAGGGGAGGGAGTAGCGGAACCTATTTTTTCGGGACGCAGTGGAAGTGCATGATGTCGCAAACCTGCCCGATGGAGAGACAGTCCGCGTCGCTAAAACACGCGGTGTGCGGCGGCGTTCCACCGTCGGTGCTGACCGGCTTGAAGTCGGCTTTTCCGAACACGTCGCGGAACGCCGAGTAGGTGCCATCCTCGTCGGTAAGTGCATAAGCGTGCGTGTTGGCCGGCGCGGCAAGCGTTCCTTGGTCGAACCAGTTGAAACCGATCAGACGCGGATAGGCGGTCACCATCGAACTCGCGGCCGTGCGAATCCACGCCGCGCGATCGCCACCCGCGGAGAAATTCTGCGAGCGGTCCGAGGAGAACTCGCCAATGAAAATCGGCTTGGTGGCGTCGAGGGCCGTGAGCGCCGCGTAGCCGTCGTCGAAGACCTGCTTGAAAGTGCGCCAACCGTTGCCGGGCTGGTTGTAGCCATCCATGGACATCACATCGACCTGGGCGGAGCCAGGCCAGAAGGAGGCGATGTTGTTGGTCGGATGTGCCGCGGGCGTGAAAACCCACTTGACGAGATCGCTGCCGCGGCCAGCGGCGGCGAGACGTTCGGCGAAGATGTGGTGCGCCCGCGTCCACGCGCCAATGAAGTGAGCGGCGCTGTTCCTGACTGAATCAGTGCCGATGTCATAGCTATCCCAATTGCCATTCATTTCGGATGCAAATCGCAACCAAACAGGTTCACCCGCGTTGGCGATGGCATCGGCGTAGGCCGTGAGCTGGGTATCGAAATCGCCGCGATCGACTTCGGCCATCGTTCCGGGCGGCTCGAGCGCGAGGCAAAGCGCTGTCCCACGTCGCGCCAACTGATCGAGAAGTGCCGGCAGATCGACGGACCGCGGCGTCACGCCTATGGAGTGATAGACGAGCAGAAGGTCGAGGTGACGGCCGATGTTTCGCTCTGCCTCCGCCAGCGAACCCTCGTCGGTGTTGTAGCCAAGATAGAGGCCGATCTGCAGATCCGACGCAACACCGCTCGGCTTGGTGCCGGCGTCGGCGTGACCTCCATCATGCACGCCTCCGCCCGCCGCGCCGCCGTCCTTCCCGGCATCGCTGCCGGAATCAACGGGCTTGGCGCTGGTTCCAAAAACGTCGCGGAAAGCGGCCATCGTTCCATCGTCATCCGTTAGCGCATAAGCGTGGGTACGGATGAGCGCATCGGACGTTCCCACGTTGAACCAGTTGAACGCCGAAATTCGCGGAAAGTTCAGCGCCAGCACGGAAGCCGCGGTGCGAATCCAGGCCGCGCGATCGTTGGACCAACTGAATCGATCCGCCCGGTCCGAGGAGAACTCGCCGATCATGATGGGCAAATTCGGATCCAGCGCGGCCAAGGCGTTGTAACCGTCGGTGAAGACCTTGCTGAACGAACGCCAGCCGTTGCCCCACTGGTTATAGCCATCCATGGCCATTACATCGACCACGTCGGAGCCGGGCCACATCGCGGCGATGTTCCAAGTCGGATGCGCAGCAGCGGTGAAGACCCAGCGCACCAGATCGCTCGACGCGCCGTTGGCCGCCAACCGCTCGGAGATGATTCGATGGGCGCGTTTCCAGGCGCCCTTGAAGTGCGCGGCGCTGTTGCGTTTGGCATCAACACCGATGTCGAAAGAGTCCCAATTTCCGTTCATTTCGGATGCAAAACGCACCCAAACCTGCGCGCCGCCCAGCGCGATGACGTCGCCGTAAGCCGTAAGCTGGGCGTCATACTTGCCGTTGTCGATGTCCTCCATGGTGGTGGCCGGTTCGAGCGCGAGGCAAAGCGCCGTGCCGCGGGTGCGTAGCTGCGCGAGGAGCTCGGGCAACCCCACCGAGTCAGGTGGCGTGGCGATGGAGTGATAGACGAGCAAACGATCGAGGTGCCGTCCAATGTTCGTTTCCAGACCGGTCAGCGCGGATTCGCTGGTGTCGTCGCCAACGTACATGCCGATTTTCAACTTGGCGGCGTTCGCGGTGAGCTGATCGGCGGAGGCCGTGATCCCCGACCCTTCGTTGCCGACCGCGGTATCGGGCGAGTTCACGCAGGCGCCGATGAAGAGGGCCACCACCAGGCAACTAGACACACCACGATGCATGAAGCCTCCCCTGCGGATGAAAAGCGACTAGCACCAATTCAAGGCATGTGCCGCGCCGAGGAATGTTCGATATTAGATATATTACGACAAGTGGAGGGGGAAGGTTGGAGGGAGGCGGCGCCGGGGCGTCTACAGCGTGAACGGGATGGTGCGCGCATGCGCAGTCCACCTTACGGTGGGGGACTGGCGTGAGCTGAAAAACTTTTGCCTGGGCGGCGGCCGGAGCCCGACGGCTTGACGGACGTGCCTTTGCGGCCGCGGTGACCGGATGCGTGGTGGAGGTTCGGATTCGGGTGGTAGCAAGTCACCGCGGCCGCAAAGGCACGCCCGTCTGCCGTCGGAGGATTGATTAGGGTAGGTCGGGAGAGACGTGCTGGGGTGCGAGTTTCAGTGCAGTTTGGAATCGGCCGATCGCCCGCGACGCCGCCAAGCGTAGCGCCATCGGAGGCCCCTGGCCGACGTGGTTTCTAGAGAGGATCGATCAGATTTGGAGTCACGGCGGCCTCCGACGGCTGGTTTGGCGGCGTCGCGGATTCGTGGGGTGGAAAGTTCGCAGAGCTGATGGAACGCTGTTTGGGCAATCGATAGCGATGAAACGCTACTTGACGAAATGTCGTAACCGTTCAGGCCCGCACACCAGTCGTCGAGATCGTAACCGTTCAGTCCGGCACACCAGTCGTCATGGCCGGCCGAAGAGCCGGCCATCCACGTGCATCGAAGTCCTCGTGGATGGCCGGGTCAAGCCCGGCCATGACGACTGGCGTGCCGGGCTGAAACTGTTTTGCAATCGATAGCGGTGAAATCTTACTTGACGAATTATCAAGATCACGAATCTTGATAAAATGTCAGATCCCTCACAACCACGAGAGCTCCACCTCACGAATCCGCGACGCCGCCAAACCAGCCGTCGTTCCGCGCCGTGACTCCAAACCTGATCGATCCTCTCAAAAAATCCCGTCGGCCAGGGCGGAACGATGGCGCTACGTTTGGCGGCGTCGCGGGCGATCGGCCGATTCCAAACTGCACTGAAACTCGCACCCCAGCACGTCTCTCCCGACCTACCCTAATCAATCCTCCGACGGCAGACGGATGGGCCTTTGGGGCCGCGGTGACTTGCTACCACCCGAATCCGATCCTCCTCCACGCATCCGGTCACCGCGGCCGCAAAGGCCCATCCGTCAAGCCGTCGGGCTCCGGCCGCCGCCCAGGCAAAGGCTTTTTTTAGAACCCACCCTCTTGAGTTAAACTCAACTCCTTAATGCCCAACAACGATCCAAAAAATCCCACCTCCGCGAACACCTCGGATTCCACGGCACAAAACCTGGCTGCGCCCAAAGCCTCGGATCTCACCCGCTACACGATGAGCGACGACGATGAAGCTGGCAAAACAGTCATCGATCTCGAAGCGAACTCCGCAGAGTTGGCAGCGACGGTCATCGGTGCCGCGCCACCGCTCCCTTCCGCAAAATTGGTGCTGCTCGAAGGAGCGAAGAGCGGTCCTGAGCACGTGCTGACGGGCGATGAAATCACGTTGGGCCGCGATCAGGGAAATGGCATTCGGTTGATCCACAAATCGGTGTCCCGCAAGCATGCGGCGCTTCGTCGACGCACCGGCGGCGGATTTACGTTTCACGATTTGGGCAGCGGCAATGGGTCGTTCGTGAATGGCGAGCGCGTCAAGAGCCGCGATCTGGCCAATGGCGACGAGCTGCGCATCGGCGATGTCTCGCTGCGGTTTCTCGATTCTGCTGGGCAGACTGCAGGCACCGATCCGACGGCGCAACTGCACCCCGAGACGGCACGGGCGCAGAACGAGCCGACCCGCGCGCGGCCGTCGCCACTGCCCACGAAAACGAAACCGGCCCCGGTGGCGCCCGGCATTCGCGGTTGGCCGGCGGCCAAGAAACGCCGTTACGCGCTCTGGACGCTGGCGGTGCTGATCTTCTTCCTCCTCGGACTTGGCCGCGAATACAAACGCCGCGTTGCCGCGAGGGACGCCGCCGCCGCCGAGGAAGCTCGCGAGCAGTCCACCATCGACGAGGCCATGACCGCGGCCAAGGAGGCCATCAAGCGGGGCGATTGGAGCGCCGCGCGGGAGAAGATCGCCGCGGCCAAGGCGGTCGCGCCTGAGGATCCGGAGCTCACCCGCTACACCGAAATCGCGGAGAAGGAAGCGCCGCGCGCAGACGCGGTGCAGCGTGCACTGGCCAAGATCGCGGCGCACGATTGGGACGGTGCGCGCACGCTTCTGGCTCAGGTGCCGGCCGAAAGTGCCGTGGCGGAGCAAGCGCAGGAAGCGAAGAAAAAATTGGAGACCGCGGTCGCGGAAGCTTCGAAAGCGGCGGAGGCCAAACCCGCAGCAGCGCAGCAACAGACCGCGCCACCACCGGCGCCGGCGCAACCCGAGGCGCAACACACGCGCGGCAAGCACGTCAAAAACAAGAAGCAGAAAACATCGGCGGCCACCGGGTCGCAAGCGCTTGCGCCTTACCTAGCGGGCGACTTTGCCACGGCGTTGGCGAAAGCGCAGGCGGCGGGCGACGCGACGATGGTGACCAACCTCAACGCCTTCCAGGCGGCGATGCGCGACGCCGCGACTAGCGCCCATGCCGGGCGCAACGCCGAGGCCGTGCAGAATCTGGAAGCCGCCGAGCGGCTCGATCGACTGATCGCGCCGGCCGGCGGGTCGCGTCCGGGAAACGATGTCCGCCACCAGTTGGCCGACCTGCACTACGGCCTTGGGACGCGTGCCAAAACCGACGGACACCTTGCGCAGGCCGCCACTCATTTTCGCGCCGCCATGGCCGCGGACGCCGGACACGTGCTCGCCGCGCAAGAGATGCAGAAACTCCAGCGCGAGGCGCACGATCTCTATCTGCGCGCTTACATCGCGGCGGACACCGATCCGGAGACGGCGCGCGGGATGTTGCACACGGTGTTGCAGGTAACGCCCGCTGGGGGCGATGACGCCAAGAAAGCGAAGAAGCTGCTCGATAAGTTGGATCGGAAAGATCCCGCGCCGGGGGAGTAAACGGAACCCGACCCTAACCTGACTTATTCGTAGGCCCTACTCCGAGGCTCCGTCATCAGAAGTGACGCCATCTTGGAGGGGGAGCTCGCTCCCCCTTTAAGCCTCCCCCAAGAGCGATCCTACAGTCTGTAGGGGTGTTTTCCTCATATGGTGAATTAGACAGGCTAACCCTCCCCGTCAAATTGAGAGGGAAAATAGGTGATACAATCTTAACCATGCCCGCTGCGCCCCACGGGCGAACGCTCGTCCCGTTCGGCAAATACCAGGTGCTGGAAAAGATCGCTGCCGGCGGAATGGCCGAACTTTTCCTCGCACAGCAAGAGGGACCGGGCGGCTTTCGCAAATCGCTCGTCATCAAGCGCATCCTGCCGCACTTAGCCGAGGACCCGGAGTTCATCTCCATGTTCCTCAACGAAGCGCGCCTGGCGGCGCTTCTCAACCATCCGTCCATCGTCAGCATCTTCGATTTGGGGCAGCAGGACGGTTCCTATTTCATCGCCATGGAGCACATCGATGGCGTGAATTTGCGGCAGCTGGCGCAGATGCTCGGCAAGCTCAAACGGCCCATCGATCCGCGGTTGGCGGCGGCCATCTGCGCACGCGCCGCGGATGGGCTCGACTACGCGCATCGGTTCCGGGACAGCGCCACCGGCAAGCCGCTGGGCATCGTGCATCGGGATGTGAGCTTGGAAAATATTCTGGTCTCGCGCGACGGCATCGTGAAGCTGGTCGATTTTGGAATCGCCAAGGCGGCGGCGGCGCAGTCGATGACCCGCGGTCGGGTGCTGAAGGGCAAGTACGCCTACATGGCGCCGGAGCAGGTGCGGGGCGAGCCGCTCGACGGGCAGGCCGATATTTTCAGCCTCGGCGTGGTGCTCTACGTGCTGACCACGGGGGCGATGCCGTTCACCGGCGAAAATGACGGCGCGACGCTGGAGAACGTTCTCAACAAAGAGGCGATGGCGCCGCATCTTCTGCGGCCCGGTTTTCCACGCGACTTGGAGCGAATCATTTTGAAGGCGCTGGCCAAGGGGCGGGATCAGCGATTCGTCGCGGCGGCGGACATGGCGGCGGCACTAGATACATTCACTGTAGCGCGTGGTGGACCGGTCAATGCGCGGGAGGTAGATGCGTTTTTGGCGGGGACGCTTCAGGATTTTCGCGCTTGGCGATCGCTGAATCCGCCGGGGTCGGTGGGGGACAGGGCGGTGGCGGTGGGGGAGTTGGAGTCGCCCTTGCCTTCGGAGAAGGAGGGATGGTTGTTGAAAGCGGGGTTGGCGCTGGTGGCAGGCGCGGCAGTGGTGATGGCGGTGATGGTGCTTCGAGTGGAGACGGGGACGACACGGAAGCATCGGGTGGTGGTGGAGCCGATCCTTTCGCCAGAGAAGAAAGGGCAGGCTACGGCTACGGCCACGAGTAAGACAACCGTGGCTCCGCCGGCTGCGACTGCGATTCCGAGCGCGTCCGTGATTTTGAAACCGACGCCGGCTGCGACTGCGATTCCGACCGCGTCCGCGATTTTGAAGCCGACGCCGATTGCGACCGCGACCGCGTCCGCGAGTGTCACGCCGACCGCGCGTCCGAGTGCACCACCACCCGCGAAGGTGACAGCTCCGCTCAAGTCACATGCGGTGCAACGAACGGTCCCTGCAAAACCGACGGCTCCGGCGCTGGCGACATTCATTCTTAGCAGCGAGCCTGCGGCGCAGATCGAGGTGGACGGAAAAGTGCTTGGGGAGACGACGCCGGTCACCTTTGAGTTGCCGGCCGGGGCGAACAAGGTCACCTTCGTCAATCGACCGTTGGGGCTGCGACGCACGGTTGAAATCACTGCGCGTGCGGGGAAGCGATTCGAAAAATCGTTTCGCTTCGGGAAGGGTACCGCGCTGCTCGACGTGCCCGCGGGATCCGGAATTTATCTCGATGGGCGGCGACTTGGCGCTGCGCCGGTGCCGCCGCAGGAAATTTACGAAGGCGAGCATGCGTTGCGCGTGGTGAATGTCGCCACGGGGCTTTCGAAATCGCTGGCGTTCGAGCTTGCCGCGGGCGAGCGGAAAAACATCTCGCTGAAATAGACGAAGGTAGCGCTCAGCGATTCGGCGATTGGCCGCTACAATCCGCGTCCATGCACGGTGAGCTGCGCCGCGCATAGATCAGCGGGTCGAATTTTTTGCGGATAAAGCGCTACCGAAGGTGACTGGAAAACCGGCGCGCCAAAGAGGACGTGATACAATCGTGATCGAACGTATGACACGTACATTTTTAGCATCAGCCCTCGTTGCTGCTGGGTGCGCGATCGGCGCCCCGCCCTCCCCTGCTCCGCTCGAGACGAGGTCCCGGCCGCTTTCGCAAGCGGTCGGAGCGCTCTCGACCGCGCGCACGGGTCACACCACCACGCTGCTTTCGAACGGTCTTTTGCTCGTGGTGGGCGGGTGTTCGGGAACCTCCGCGGACTGCTCCGCCGGAACGGTGTTGGCGACCAGCGAGCTTGGAAATCCGGCGACGGGACGATTCTCCTCGGCCGCCGCGCTCTCGACCGCGCGCGCGCTGCACACCGCCACGCTCCTGCCTTCGGGAAGAGTGCTGGTCACCGGCGGGCTTTCCGGAACGGCGCTCACCTCGTGCGAGATGTTCGATCCGGCCACGGGCAATTGGGCCGTGGCGCATGATCTCACCACCGCACGCTTCGGGCACACCGCCACCCTGCTCAGCAATGGAAAAGTGCTCGTGGCGGGCGGCGGCGTGGCCACCGCGGAGCTGTACGATCCCGCCGCCAACAGCTGGACCGCCACCAGTAAGCCCATGAGCGTTGCGCGCGCATTCCACACCGCCGTTCGTTTGCCGACTGGTCAAGTTCTGGTGGCCGGAGGGCAAGCAGCCGGAGCCGCGATCAAGAACGTCGACCTTTTTGATCCGGCCACGGGCAGCTGGACGCCGGGAAAACCACTCGCGGCGGCGCGCTACGCGCACAGTGCAACGCTGCTGGCGGACGGTTCGGTCCTCGTCGCTGGCGGACTTGGCGCGAGCCCGCTCGCCACCGCGGAGATCTTCGATGGTCACAGCTGGGCCGCGGCATCGCCGTTGGCGCACGCACGCAGCGCGCACTCGGCCACGCTTCTGCCGAACGGACAACTTCTCGTTGCCGGCGGGCAGGCCGCAACCGCGCTCGGCAGCCTGGAGCTTTACGAGCCGACGAGTAAGCAATGGAATCCGGAAGCAGCAGCCAATGTGGCCCGCGCGGGCCACACCGCCACGATGCTGCCGAGTGGAAACGTCCTTTTGGTCGGTGGATTCGGCAAGGCGGCTTTGGATTCGACGGAGCTGATCACCGTCGCCGTGGGCACCACTGCCGCGGGTCCCGCGCTTCCCGCCGCGCGTGCCGGCCACAGCGTCACGTTGCTTTCCGACGGCACTGTGCTCGTGGCGGGCAACATCTCCGCCGATGAGTACGCCGCCGCCGACGTATCGGGACTCAGTGCGCGCTGCCCGGGGCCTACCGACAACACGGCCGCGATTTTCGATCCGATCACCGGTGGCGGACAATGGAAATCCATCGATCCCGCCGGCGCCGTGGGAACGGCAACGCTTCTTCCCAGCGGAAAAGTTCTGACCGCCGGCGGCGGCAAAGCGTCACTCTACGATCCCGCCAAAGGCACGTGGACCACGACCGGCAACATGATCGCCTTTCGCAACGGCCACAGCGCGACGCTCTTGCCCTCGGGAAAAGTGCTGGTGGCAGGCGGCTGCGATCAGAGCGGAAAATCGCTTCTCAAAAGCGCGGAGATCTTCGACGAGCTCCAGGGAACATGGAAAGCCGCCGGCGACATGACCACCACACGCGCCATGCACAGCGCGACGCTTTTGCCCAACGGAAAAGTGTTCGCGGCGGGCAGCTCGACCTTGATTGGAAATGACCAGAACAATTCCGTGAGCGGTGAAGTTTACGATCCCGATCACGACAGCTGGGCCGGCGTCACTTTCAATCCGCGCAAGACGCCGCGATCCGGACACGCCGCCGTTCTACTCCCAAGCGGCCTCCTTCTCCTCGTCGGCTACGGCGCCGAACTGTATGATCCCGCAACCCAAAGCTGGTCGTCGGCCGGCGCGCCGCCAGCGTTGGACTCTTTCACCCACGGCACGGCAACGCTCCTCGGCAGCGGCGAGGTCTTGGTCACCGGTGGCGGCGATTTCGACACACCGGGCAAGTTCAACGTCACAGATGCGGCCTATCTCTACCGACCCGCCAGCGGCTTGTGGACCACGCTCGGCGTCCTGAATGCACCGCGCGCCGCGCACACCGCAACGCTGCTGCCGAGCGGAAAAGTGCTCCTCGCGGGCGGACTCACGCCGGTGAAAAGCGGCGCAACGACCACGGGTGACGCCGCGCTCGCCTCGACCGAAATTTTCGACGACGGCCGTGGCGCGGTCGCTGGCGCCATCCCCACGCTGGCGGGACCACTCGGCCCTTCGACGGGACTCGCGCGCGGCGCAACGGTCGGCCTTTCCGGCACGCTCTTTCTTGGATTGTCGGAAGGCGCCAGCGGCGGCACCGCTTCTTCCCCCGCAAATTTTCCGCTCCTGATGCTGCAACGAACCGACAACCAGCAGACCGGATTCGCTACCGTCACCGCATGGACCAGCAACGCCAGCGCCACGGCCAAATTGCCCGCCACGCTCACCGCAGGGCCGCATTGGGCGCGCCTAGTCGTGAACGGCGTTTCCAGCGTCGCGCAGCCGGTTGACATTTCATCAAGTTGCGATTCTTCGCTAAAAGCCTGCGGCAGCCTCTGTTTGGCCAAATCCGCTTGCTGCCAAAACAAAGACTGCGGCACCGGCGGCAGCTGCGCCGAAGGCGTTTGCGCCTGCGATACCACGCACAAAGTCTGTTCGAACCTGTGCATCGCCGCCAGCGCCTGCTGCCTCGACACCGACTGTGGAATCGGCGCAACCTGCACGGGCAACGCGTGCGTCTGCGACCGCAAGCACAAGAACTGCGCCACAACCAAAAGCTGCGCGCCAGCGGACGGCTGCTGCACCGACGCTGAATGTGGCACGGGCCGCACCTGCGTGAGCGGCGCTTGCACTTCGGCGCCCGGCACTTCGAGCGGCAGCAAGCAGAGCCTCGAGGGATGCAGCGGCTCCGGGACCAACGTGGGCGCGGTCTTGCTGCTGGCCCTGGTGCCGCTTTTCTTCCGGCGACGCCGTGCGGCAGGACTCGGAATTTTGGTGATGATCCTGGCGCAACAAGCGCGCGCCGATGAACCGAGCCCCGCGCGATTCTTCCTCGGTGGAAGCGTACTCGGGGAGGCCGTGGGACGGCACGTGGGGGGCGAGGTCGGGGCGAGCTACGTCTTGCGGCCGGGTTGGGAGCTCGGCGCGGGTTTCAAAGTGGCGCGAAACCTTGGCGGCGCGTTGCAAGGATCGCTGGAATTCGGAACCTGGAAGTTGCGGCCGTTCGCCGCGCTGCGCGCAACGGCGCTCAAAATTCCCGAGGGGTTGGCCGGAGGATTTGGCGCGGGGCTGGGCGTGCGATTTCCGCTGCGGGTGGGGCGACTTTCGGCGGCGGTGCTTGGAGAAGGATTCGTGGCGCCGGCGAAGTACAGCGCGACGGCGGCGTTGGTGCTGGTTGGATATGAATTTGGGTTTCGGGGGAGGACAGGCTCGACCGCGATACCGAGTCCCGTGGAGTCTGGGTCAACTACCGCCTCGCCCGCACCCGCGACTTCAACTTCACCCGCGACTGCGACAAAAGAGAGCGTGCCAGAGGGATATGGATTTTGGCGAGGTCGGGTCAGCGATCTCGACAATCGACCGTTGCAGGCTACGCTGCGTTTTCCAGGAGCGGCGGGCGAGATTGGAAGCAAGATCTTTCCTGCGACACCCGACTTTGCGATCGCGCTGCCGCCCGGTTCACACCACGCGGTAGCCATCGCCGAAGGCTATTTGGCGCGGGCGCGGACGATGGACGTGAATGCTCGGCAAACCACCAACGGCGATTTTCAGCTCCGGCCGGAACCGCGCGCGCGCACGGCGCAGCTGGCGAACGGGCGGTTGACGTTCAAGCAGCCGCTCGAATTTTCCCAGGGCGAAGCGCGCTTACTCCCGGCGTCGTTGGCGGTGCTCGATGAAGTGACCGACCTGCTTTTGCGACATCCGTCGATTCGGTTGCGGATTGAAGGATCGCTCGATCCGCGCGCGCAATCGGCGTCGCTGCCGGAAGATCGCGCCTACGCGGTCATGGAATATCTGATCGAGGGCGGCGTGGCGGCGGACCGACTCGAAGCGCGCGGCGGGGCTTCGACGGAGACGCGGCTGGTGGTGACGGCGGAGTGAGCCGGTAAGTCGCTACGTTACCGCCCGCCCAACTTCTGCGCGCGCGCCCGCGCGTCCGTCAGGGCGCGATGCACATGTTCGAGCGCACTCTGCGCCGACGCCGCAGCTTCATTCTCCGAAAGCGCCCGCGAAAGCTCGGCGGCGAGGCGTTCCTTTTCCTCGATGGCGTTTTGCAAACTGACGCGCGCTTCGTCGCGTTCGGCCGCACGTGTGCGCGCCTCTTGCTCATGCTGCAGAGCGAGCGCCCGGGCCTGCTCAATGGCAACCTGCGCTTCACGCGCCGCGTTTTCCGCGAGAACCGCCTTTTCCCGGAGCGACCGCGCCTGAGCGCCACCGCGCGCGAATTGCGCCAGCGCGTTGTCACGCTCCTCTTCCGCCTGCCGGACTTCCGACGCCAGACGCGTTGCCAACGAGGTACGGCTGGCAAGCTCCCCCCCAAGATGCGCCAACTCCGCTTCGCGGCGACGCGATTCGTCGGTGCTTCGCGCCAACTCGGCCAACGCGCGATCGAGATCCGCGCGCAGCTGCGCGTTGGTTGACGCCACGTTGGCGAGTTCCGCCGTCAGCTCGGCGGCCATTTCGCGAATGGCGGCGGCGGTTGAACCCGTCATCGGCACGGGCCCCGCGTGCAACGCTGTTACTTCGCGCGGCGTTGGAAGATCCTCGGCCAGCGCCAAAAGCGCCGCACGATCGGTTGTATTCGAATCGATCACGTTTGTATTCGCGCCAAATTCGTCGTCCATCGGCCGCATCACCGGGGCTTCCGGCAACGGCGGCGCGGCCTCCGCGGAAACGTCGTGCGACGGCGGGGCAGTTGGCGGAGGCTCCACCGGCGCGCCCATCTCCCCCATCAACCGGCCCAGCCGCACGCGCGGCCGCGCCTTGGGAACATTTTCCTCGAACCCACGCGACATGCTTAGCGCCCCCTGGCCATCACCGGCCGTAGCGGCACCGTCGCTGACTTCGCTTCCGCCGACGCCGCAGTCCGTGCGAACACTTCGTCCATGACCGCCTGAATATCCTGCGCGCCCTTCGATTCCCAATCGAATCCGAAAATCGGAATGCCCTCGCTCGACGCCTGCGCAAACTTAGTGCACTGCCGAATCGCGCTCTTGAGCAGAAATTCGGGATAGTGCTTTTCGTAAGCGACCCGCGCCTCGCGCGCGATTTTGTAGGTCTGGTTGTAGGCGTTCATCACGATGAAGATGTGATCGAGCACGTGCTGGAGATCCTCTTCCATCGACTGCACGGTTTCGAAGAGCAGCTTCAGACCGTGGAACGAGAGGAAGTCGGCCAGCACGGGAACGAAAAGATCAGAGGCCGCCATCAGCGCGTTCAAGTTGAGCAGACCAAACGACGGCGGCGCGTCCATCACCACGAAGGCGTAGCGGCCCTCGGCTTCTTTGAGCACGTTGCGCAGACGAAACTCGCGGGCGGCCAGCGGCATCAGCGCAAGATCCACCGTGCTCATGGAGAGATTCGACGGCACCAGATCGAGGCCGGGCACGCAGGTGGAAACGGTGATCTCGGCGAGCGGGCGGCGCTGGATGAGCGCGTCCGTTAGCGTGGGTAGATCTTCGGAAGCAACACCGAGGCACTTCGAAGCGTGTCCTTGCGAGTCGAGGTCGACCACCAAAACTTTGTGGCCCATTTCGGCCAACCGAAAAGCATACGCGGTCGAGACGCTGGTCTTGCCGGTGCCGCCTTTGAAGTTCAAAAAAAGTTGGCGGCGCAGCGGCTGCTGCGGAATGGAAATCCCAAGCGTGGCGCGCGCCGCGGCAAGATCCTTCGGCGTGAAATAGAGACGCCCATCGCCCGTTGCCGCGCCCTTGCGCACGCTGGCCGTCGACGCCGCGGGAACCGGCCCGCCGCGCAACGGTTTGAGCGGACCACGCTCGAGCTTCTCCAACTCGGTGCTGGTGAGGTCGAGCAGCTCGGCGAATCGGCGCGGCGTGTACCGAACGTTGTCCAAGTGCTCTCCTCCTTCCAATATCTTCTATGCAGTATACAGTCGATCGCCGCGCTGCACCAGGCGACCTTCCGCGAGCAGACGAGCAGCCGCCATCTGCACCTCGCGCGGCGAAAGTGAAACGGCACGGGCCACTTCGCTGACCGATCGTCCGCGCAACGAAGCGCGCACCGCCGACAAGGTCTGCGAGAGAATGTCGTCGGCGACTTCCGGTGCATCGCCCGACCCGCCCTGCGCGATGGTGCTGGCGCGGCGAACCGAAGCATCGTCGTCCGTCTTCAAACGCTCGAGCGCAACGGACGCTTCGGGAATTCCCGCGGCAATCGCCGCAGCCAAACGCCGCACCGCCGCAGCCGCATCGAGCGAGGCAATCTCCACCGCGTCGGCGTCGGCCAAAGCTTCCAGCGCCGCGAGTCGCACGGAAGGTTCCGCATCTTCCGCCAACGCGCGACGCGCCAAAACGCGCGAACCGTCGCCACCGCAAATCACCACCGCACGCACCAGCGCCGCACGAACGCTGGGTTCCGTTTCACCGGGAAGCGAAGCAGCCAACGCCGGCGCACCGGCCACGAACGCCAACGCACCGAGCCGTTCCGCCGCACGCCGACGAATGGCCGGATCGCGCGCGGCCAGATCGCGCAAACACAAATCGAACAGCGCCCGCTCCGACGGCGGCGCCGCGGGAGGTGGAGCCAGAAGAGTTGACGAAATGTCGAGTCGTCCTTCCGCTGCCAAACGCTCGCCCAACTCGCGCGTCGATTGCCGAGGCGCGGCCAGCGGCGCATTCACCGGGCGCGGCGCTTCGGCCGCCGGAATGGCCACGCCCGCATCGGTCAACGCACGCACCAGCTGTACTTCACGCTGCCGCACGGTTTCCACTTCGCCACGCAACTCGGCGATGAATGCCCCCAAATCGAGCGGCGATTCGTCCTCGCCCGATTCCCGCGCGCGCTCCATCTCCACCATGCGGGAAAGCAGCGCCATGCGGGCCTCGGTTTCGCGCAAAGCCTGCGCTTGCGCCGCTTCCAACTCCGCGCGCAGCGCTTGCGCCGGCGCCACGCGATCAGCCACGGCGGTGGACCGTGCACGTTGCGATTCCAACTCGGCCGCACGCGCGCGCGCGTCGGCTTCACCAACGCGGGCGCGCGATTCCGTCAATGCCATCTCCGCATCGGCCAGTGACCGGGAGAGTCGTCGCACTTCGGCACGCGCCTCGTCGCGATCGGTTAGCGCGGCCGCGCGGGTGGCCAGCGCTGCGTCGCGTTCACGGGAGAGTTCTTCGACGCGCCACTCAAAATAGACGACCTTTTCTAGCGCGGCGCGCAGCAGATCATCTGGGGGGTTCGTCACGGAGCGGGAGCATACTCAATAGAGGGGGTGATGAGAAGTGAACTTTCAGTATTTGGGCACTTTGGCGTGAGCAGGAAAAACCTTTTCGCCTGCGCGGCGGGCGAGGCGGGTCGCGCCCGCCCGTCGCGATCCGCCTCGCCCGCCGCATAGGCGATCCGAATCACTCAGCTCCAGCCACAAACCTAGCTACCCGCTCCAACACACCTGAAGCCACCACCCCGGGCACCTCGTATTCGCTCCCATCGGACTCGCCTTCGATCTCCACCAACTCGTGATTCAGCCGCGGCAGCAGCATCGTCTCCAGCGATGGTGCACCCAATGCAGCAACGAGCGTCGCCACTTGATCCGGCGGTGCGACCGGATCGACCGCGCCATTCACGACCAGCGTGGGCACCTTCGAGGCGCGCACGAATTCCAGCGGATCGAGTGCGTCCCACCATTGCGGTGCGTGCGCCTTGGCGCCGAGCGAAACGAGTTGCCTCGCGGACGCGCCGCGCAGGGTGGCGGCATAGGCGAGCCTCTCCCGCTGTGTGTCCGGCGGTTCGGCGGTTGGAGCTAAGAGAACGAGTCCCGCGACTTGCTCCGTCGATGCAAGACGCAACGCGGCCAGCGCGCCGAGGCCGTGACCGATTAGATAAATCTGCGACGGATCGACATCGGACCGCGCGCGAAGAAGCGCCAACGCTGCAGCGGCCGGCTCCAAATATTGTGCGGCGAACGTGGGCGCACCGCTGATCTGCGCGATTCGCAAAGTCACGGCACCCGCCGCGGCTACTGAACGCGCGACGTCGGCCAGGGGCGCGCATTGTCCAACGGCGCCATTGGCATCGCGATCATCTTCCGAAAAGAGGAGCGCCGCAGGGTACCGCGCATAACCGGTCGCGGGCCGCGCCACGACGCCGGCAACGCCGTTCACCTTGACCTCCTCCTCGCGCCACCGTGACGGCGAAAGAAGCCGCGAAGGTGGTGTGGAGATCGGCGACGCGTGCACATCCGCATCCGCTGCGGTCGCCGTCGCCGTCATGCCCCCGTCGAATTCGAGCGACGCCAACCGCCCGGCACCATCGACCACCAGTCTCGCCACCACGGGTCCAACACGACCCAAAAGATGACGCTCGCCGTTGCCCGAAATTTCCTCCTCCTCGAGCGACAAGGTTGAACGCAACTGCACGGAGGGAACGAACACGGTGAAGGTGCAACGTGGCTCGAGGCAACGAGCGGCGGCAATGGCCCAGTGCGCGAGCACATTCGTCTCGAGGAAAAGCGACGGTCGCGGCAACACCATGCGGAGCGTCGCGCGCTCCTCCTCAGAGCGAAGATCACCGTCCACCGCGAACGTGGCCTCGCCTGGCGCAGCACGAAGCCTGACCTCCACATGCTGTCCGTTGAATCGGCCAGCCTCGACCAGTTCAGACGGTTCGCCACCAGCGGAGAGCGCCGTTTCGGTGGCCAGCGTCATGCCGATCGAGGCGAGATCATCTTCACCGCGCCACAGATCACCGTCGCGCACAATCCGCGCCGCGCCAATGGGATGGCCGCCTAGCGCATAGCGGTAGGTGCGCTCCCACTTTGTGTCGGACGGGCCGAGCGCCGGACGAATCGTGGCGCAAGCAGCTCCGGCGCAGAGCGCACCCAGCAAACCCATGGTCGAAAGGCGACTCAACGATGCCGTGCCGCAACAAACTTCGTGACCGCGTCGGCGTCCGCGCGCTGCGCCTTTCTCCAATGCTCGGCATGCAGCCGCGCGGCGACCGCCACCGTCGAGAGCAGCAGCGCCAGCGCGGCCCAACGCCAATTGCTCAATGGCCGCGGGTCTTCGAGCGCCGACCCGTGCAACACGAGCGGCTCCTCGCAATGGGGACAGGGACAAGGCGGCGCAGCGGACGACATGGCCCTTAGGATCGCGCGCCCTACTCTCTTTCGCAATTATTTGACTCGGCCACTTGCCCTATGGGAATTTCGCGCGCCGTTTTCGAGGGCGAGGGGTCCAGAATGTTTACCTGCGTCAAGGTTTTCTCCGCCACCAAAGCGCGCGAACGCGAGGAGCTCGGCGACACCGTCACGCGCTGGCTCAAGTCCAACGCGGACTTCGAGGTGGTCGACACCTGTGTCAGCCAATCGAGCGACAACGAGTTTCACTGCCTCTCGATGGTGATTTTCTACAACGTCCGCGCCGACGCGAAAACCTAAGAGCGCGACGTGGACGCTTCCGAAACGTTCGGCTTCCACACCGATCGCCTCAGCGTCCTGCTTTTCATCGCGGTCTTTTTCGGACTGGTGGCCTGGTTTCTCTGGCGCACTCGGCGTGGCGCGCAATTTTACATCCGCCGCATTCCGGGCATCGACGCCATCGAAGACGCGCTCGGCCGCGCCACCGAAATGGGCCGCCCCGTGCTCTACGTCCCCGGCGTCGAGGAGATGTACGACATCCAGACCATCGCCTCGGTGCTGATTCTCGGACCCGTGGCGGAGCGCATCGCGCGCTACGGCGCCGACCTCATCGTCAGCTGCATGATTCCGTTCGTGATGACCGTCTCGCAAGAGGTGGTCAAGCAGAGCTACTCCAACGCCGGCCGCCCCGAGGCGTTCAAGCAGGACAACATCCGCTACATCTCCTACGAGCAGTTCGCGTTCGCGGCTGGCACCAACGGCATCATGATGCGCGAACGTCCGGCCACGAATTTTTTCTTCGGCCGTTTCTACGCCGAGTCGCTCATGCTGGCGGAAACCGGCCTGCAAACTGGCGCCGTGCAAATCGCCGCCACCGCCGAGATCTCGCAGCTGCCATTTTTTATCGTCACGTGTGACTTCACGCTGCTCGGAGAGGAGCTCTTCGCCGCCAGCGCGTACCTCTCCAAAGAACCGAAACTTCTGTCCACGCTCAAGGCCGCGGACTGGACCAAGGTGGCGGTCATCGGACTCATCCTGATCGGCGTGGTGACGCACACGATCTGGGCCGACGCGGATCCGTTCTTCAACTGGTTCACCGTCAAATGAATCGAATCAAATTAAAGAACGGGGAAGGTGCGGAGGCCCAACTTGTTGGGCGTAGCGCCGTGGGGCAGACCCCCAGTGCCCCCCTGGCCTTCCATTACGCGCGTAAGCGCGTGCCGTGCCGCGGCTACGGGAGACGCGGCCTGTCTAGGGGGGCGGAGGGGGATACATTATGAAAAAACAAGTTCCGCTGCTCATCACGTTTCTCGTCGGCAGCTTCATGGTCGTCGAATATTTCATCACCGCACCCGGTATCGGCGCGCTGCGCGAAGGGCTCTACAACTCCGCCGTCGCCATCATGGCGCTGACGATGTTTCTCGGTACGCTCAACCTCGTCGAGATCAACATTCCCATCATCGTGCGCCGGCGCGCCGATTGGCCGTACAAGATCGTGCTACTGGGTTCGCTCTTCGCGACCATCGGCGCAGGCGCTTGGGGCGCGATCGCGGCGCATACAACGGGCGGCAACGTCATCGCCAGCGAAGACACCGGCCCGCTCAAGTACAGCTACGACTATTTTTATTTGCCGCTCGCGGGAACGATGTTCGCGCTGCTGGCCTTCTACATTGCCAGCGCCGCGTTTCGCGCTTTTCGCGCCCGCAGCACCGAAGCCGCGCTGCTGCTCATCGCGGGCACGCTCGTCATGCTCGGCCGCGTTCCCATCGGCGCGCAGATTTCCGAAAAATTGCCGCTGGTCTCCGATTGGGTCATGCAAGTTCCCAACCTCGCTGGAAAACGCGCCGTCCTCATCGGGGCCGCGCTGGGCGCCATCTCCACGGGTCTGCGCGTGATCCTCGGACTCGAGCGCTCCTACCTGGGTGGCGACTAGATGGGCTTCTGGCTTCGTGTCAGCAAGATCGATCGCCGCATCCTCTTTTTGTTGATGGGTTTCGCGATCGTCTTGCCGCTACTCCATCCGCTCGGCCTGCCCTTCTCCGTCGAAAAATCGGTGCAGGATATTTACGATCAGATCGAAGCCTTGCCGCCTGGTGCGCGCGTTTTGCTCTCGGCCGATTACGACGCCGCGTCGATGCCGGAGATCCATCCCTTCACCATCAGCGCGCTGCGCCACCTCTTTCGCAAGAAAGCGCACGTGGTGATCATGACGCTCTGGTACGCCGGACCGCCGATGGTGCAAGACGCGCTGGACATCGCCAAAAAGGAATTCCCCGATCTCAAGGAAGGTGTCGATTACGACTACTTGGGATTCAAAGAGGGCAAGCAAATCGTGATGCTCGGGATGGGGCAATCGATCCGCTCGCTCTTCCCGACGGACGCTCGCGGAATTGCGCTCGACGACATCCCCCTGATGCACGACCTCGACAAACTCGAGCAGTTCGACCTCATGGTGAATCCAAGCTCCGGCTCGCCTGGAACGAGGGAGTGGGTGCAGTACGCGCAGTCGCGCTACCACATGAAAATCGTGGCCGCGAACACCGCGGTGCAGGCGGCGGACATGATCGCCTACTACGGTTCGCGTCAGATTCTCGGTCTCGCGGGAGGCATGCCAGGCGCGGCGCAGTATGAAAAACTCACCGGCGTCGCCGGTACCGCCACGGCCGGCCTTGATGTATTGAATATCGGGCATCTACTGATTATCGCATTCGTGATCGTCGGCAACATCGCCTACTTCGTCACGCGCAAGAGGTCCGCATGAGCACCGCGGAGATTGTCGGGACTTGGCTCGCGGCGTTTTTCACGCTGGCCATCTTGTCGTTTCTCTACAAGGACAACCCGCTCTACAAATTTGCCGAGCACGTTTTTGTCGGCGTCTCCGCCGGCTACCAACTCGTTCGCCAAACGTTCGATGTGGCGTGGCCGAATCTCTTGCAGCCGCTCTGGGGCGGGCTTCACCGCGACGTCGACACGTTGAAAGCGCACCCGCAGTGGGCCTTCTATTCAATACCGTTGGCGTTCGGGCTGCTGATGTTCGCGCGGCTCTGGAAACCGATTGCGCATCTCTCGCGCTGGCCGATGTCCTACATCGTTGGCGCCTTCGCTGGCACGTCGATCATCGGTGCGGCCTCGGCGGACCTTGTCATCCAAGTGCAATCGTCGATGGTGAATTTGCGCGGCACCGGCCCCTGGACGCTCATCGACAATCCATTTTCATTGGCGCTTTCGACCTTCGGGCTGGTCTGCGCGCTCATCTATTTTTTCTTTTCCAAAGAGCACAAAGGCGCGCTGGGCGTGGTCGCGCGCATCGGCGTCTACTTCATGATGGTGTCGTTCGGCGGATCGTTTGGGTTCACGGTGATGGGGCGACTTTCGCTGGCAGTGGGACGCGCGCAGTCGCTGCTTGTTCGCACGCCACTCAATCCACATGCACCGTGGCCGGCACTGGTGGGCGTGGTGGTCGTGACGGCGCTGATCGTGATTTGGGAACGCAAGATTTCCCCTCCCTCTGCGGGGGAGGGCTAGGGTGGGGGGACCGAAACCACATGCAAGTCACATCACCCTCCCCCGTCAAGGGGGAGGGAATTGGCTGATCAGCCTCGTCGTCTTCACACTGATCGGCTGTCGTGCACCGAGAATCGCCCTCGACAGCGGCACCGTGGTCGACGCGGGAGACGATGCCAGCACCGCCGCGATCAGGGACGCCGGCACGATCAATGACGCAGGCACCGTCACCGTCGCCGACGCAGGCCTGCAAGATGCTGGCGCAGACGCTGGAACGCCCACGCCCTGCGCCATTGCGGCCGATCCCAAGGACATCCCCGATCCGCGCAGCATTCAATCCGCGACCTGTTATGACCAGTTGATGACCACCATCGCCGCGGCCTCCACAGCTGCCGATCGGCAACACGCCGCGGATGCTTTTGTCACGACGGTCTCCGCCGCCGGCGGCTTTCCCGCGCGCGACTCGACGCACGCCATCTTCTGCACCCGTACGGCGATTGACCACGCGCCGCCCAATCTCGCCGGCGACTGGAACAGCTGGAGCACGAACGCAGAGCAACTCTCCCGCGTCGGCGACACCGATCTCGTTTGTATTACACATACATTCAATATTCACGAACGCCACGCCTACAAGTTCGTCGCTCCTGGCCTTTGGTTCAACGACGCGCTCAATCCCTGGATGATCTGGGACGGCATCGTTCCAACCCCGGAGAGCACCTACAACTCGGTCGTCGCACTGGCCGGTTCCACGCTCGACGCGGCCGACGTGTGGCACGCGCCGGCGCTGAGCTCCAAGTTGCTCGGCGACGAGCGGCGCGAAATCTACGTGCATCTGCCGCAGGCCTACTTCAGCGGAACGGCCGCGCGCTTCCCCGCGCTCTACACGCAGGACGGCAACGAAGCGATCACGGAGGGCGGCTTCGAAGTCGTCGCCGCCAACGAAATCGCCGCGGGGCGCGTGGCGCCGTTCATCGGCGTCTACTTGCCGCTGCACGATGTAAGCGAACGGATGCTTCAGTATTCCGTCGGCTCTGCAGGCTCGACGGGCGAGGCCTACGGCGGATTCGTGGCCACCGAAGCAGCGCCGTGGATCGACACGCACATGCGCACCCTCGCCAGGCCGGAAAGTCGCGCCACCAGCGGCGTTTCGCTCGGAGGTTTCATCGCCGTTGACATCGCGTGGGAGCACGCCGACGTCTTCGGTCTCACCGCGTCGCAATCGGGCAGCTTCTTTTGGAACGCTGATTGTTCCGTCAATCCCTGGAGCATCCCCGACGGAATCAATTGCGGCAGCCGCGGCGGCGACTTGGTGAACGCGTTCAAGAACACGCCCAAAAAAGCGTTGCGCATCTACCTCGACAGTGGAACGCCCGGCGACAACGCACCGTCCAATGAAGATTTCGCGGCGGTGCTCAGCGCCACAGGCTACGACTATTTGCAATGGGAAGCCCCGGGCGCGCAACACGCTTGGCCAGACTGGGCGCTGCGCTATCCGAAGATGCTGGCCTTCCTGTTTCCGCCTGCGAAGTAGCCGTGCCGCGCGCGCTCGATCCCCGCGTCGATTTGAGCGTGCTCGCGAGCGGCGACACCGAACGCGCGCACCATGAAGAAGTCGGCGATGCGCTGCACGGACCGCACTCCGCGGCGTTGCGCGCGGCGCAGTTACCGCTCGTGGCGCGACTTTCGAAGTTGGGAAGCGCTCGAGCGCTCGCGCAAGCAGAAACGCTGATCGGGTGGATGGAAGATCAGCCGCGCTACCGGGCGCTGTGCGAAAACGATCAGCGCGTTGCTGGACGGCGACTTATCAAAAAATCAATTCGCTTTCCGCGGCCGCCACGGGCGCGTCTGCTGCATGCGCGGCTGGGCCTTTTGGGCGCGGACTTTCCAATCGAGACGCGCGAGGCGTGGGAAGATCTGGCCGACGCGCTGGCCCGCCTGCGAGAGGGTGCGCCACCGAAGCCACGTCACGTTGATGTGCAGAATTTTTTCGCGGAAATGGAGGACGCAGGTTGGCTGCGCGAACAGGAATTACGACCACCGATCGGCGCGGGCCCCGGCATTCTTTTCGTCGGCCACAACAGCGCCATCGTCGCTTCTTTCACCACGCGCGTGATGATCGATCCCTGGCTGCGCCCGTGGCACGACGGCGATCCCGATCGTTACCGGCCACTCTGCATCGAGCAGTGGGGCCACTTGGACGCCATGGTCATCACGCATGGTCATGGTGACCATTTTCATCTCGGAACGCTGCTGCGCATTCCGCGCGACACCCTGATTCTGGTTCCCCGCGTGGCGCAGAGCACACTGCTGGCCACGTCGCTCGCCCAGACCCTTTCTGCAATCGGGTTCTCGCGTGTCGTCGAGTGGCAACCGGGCGAACGGCGGCAAGTCGGCGACCTCACGCTCGAGGCGTTGCCCTTTTTCGGTGAACAGCCCACCGCCTCTGCGCTGATCGACGAGACCATCCGCAACGTCGGCTGCACGTGCATCGTGCGCACGCCCGATTTTTCCGCGGCCTTCCTGGCTGACACCGGAGCGGATGCGCGAGGCTCGATGCGCGAGGCTGCGCACCATGTGGATCAGGTCGACGTTGTTTTTTCTGGCGCGCGCGGATTTTCGCTGGCGCCGCTCTTTTTTCCGACCACCACACTCGACGTTTTCCTGGCCAACGTCCCGATCGACGAGTTGACAAAAACGCAAGCGCTCATGCACGACGCCGAAACCGCGCTCGACTGCGCTGAAGCCTTCCGCGCGAAGCTGCTCGTGCCTTACGCCGACGGCGGCGCGCCCTGGTATTGGCGCGAAGGCATGGGCCCATCTTACGCGGGCTATCCCAGCTACCCCGGTTGGCGAACCGCGCCATCAATGTCCGAAGAATTAGCGCAGTCGGACCCCTTCCCCGAGCGCGTGGTGGAGTGCGCGCGCGTGCGCCAATCGGCCGTTCGAGTGGAGTGTCTGCGCCCCAATGATTCGCTCCGAATGGAGCATGGACGCACCAGCCGCGCATGGCGAATTGAACGGCCAAAAAACAATGGCTGGATTTACGACCGGTAGGAAACGAGGCGGTCGGAACCGCTTACAGCCAATGCGCTAACGTGTGGCGTGCCCAGAAGAAGATGGCCCCTGCCGAGAAAGCCCCCGCGGCAACCCCCACGGCCAGAATCATCTCGAAGAGCGGCATCGGGGCTTTTTCATCGGGACCTGCCAGCCGGAGCCCCGAGCGCGAGAGCGTCCAAGTCACGGCGTGCTGCGTCATCGAATGGCCCGTTCCGCTCATTTGATTCCTCCTTGACCGCGTGTCGTTGACCACTGGTTAACTACTGAGCAAACGCTGTGCCAGGAGCCGATTAGCCGGAAATCCACAGTTGCCGTGGAACCGAGACGGTCGAGCGTGGCCCGGCTGCGAGGCGCGGACGAGGGGACTCCCCCGGTACCGGGGGAGATGTCGCGCAGCGACAGAGGGGGGCCGCTTGCGGCGAGCAAGCCCCCGGAAGCGCACTTTTCGGTGCGCTGAGGAGGCACCGGAGGAGCCCGCTATGTGATCGGGCGCTTCCAGCGCCACCAATCGGGCCGGCCGCGCTTTCAATATGCGCGGCAAGCACCGAAGTAGACGGGCCGGGATCGGCCGTCGTAGGTAACGGCAATTGT
>JAHFDP010000093.1 GCA_023248955.1 Deltaproteobacteria bacterium | reverse complement strand
CTTGAGCGATGGCTTGTTGTGCTTGAGGACGATCCGCTTTTTCGGCGCGGGCGGGGCTGGCGTCTCCTGCGCTTCTTGCGCGTCTGGTGTCTTCGTCGGTTTTTTCTTTTTCTTTTTCTTTTTCTTCGTCGTGTGAGGCGCGGCGTTGTCGACATTGCCCAGGCCAAAGGGATCGTCCTCTGCCGCCGCGCGAACCGGCGTCGGCGCGACGAGCAAAATCGCGAACAAGCAGGCGACAGGCTTGGTCATCCCGATCCCGTATTGTACACCGAACGAGCGTAACCGCCGCTCGTTCGCTTCGCCAAGCGCCGTCGGGCATGCCTGCCGAGAATTTGACGATTCGTCGCTCAGCGTGCGTGATGAACGGGTGGATGCTCAGGTCGATCTTTTCCTTCATCACCTGCGCGTGGAGCGGGCGCTGTCGGCGGCAACGCTGGAGGCCTATTCCACCGATCTTCGCGACTACCTCGCCGATCTTTCGAAGCAGGGTGTGCGCACGCTCATCGACGTGACACGCGATCACCTCGCGGCCCATTTGGGCGCATTGCACAAAACGGGGATGGGCGCGCGATCGCAAGCGCGGCACCTGACGGCCATTCGCATGTTTCACCGGTTTCTGGCCGCCGAGCGAATCTGTCCGCGCGATCCCACCGAGACGTTGGCGGCGCCGCGGGCCTCTCGTCCGCTGCCGCGGCTGCTTACGCTCGACGAGGTGGAGCGCCTTCTCGCGGCGCCGCGGGCCGAGCCGCCGCCGCTAGGATCGCGCGACACCGCCATGCTGGAGTTGCTTTACGCCACGGGGCTCCGCGTCTCCGAGCTGGTGAAACTTCCGCTGGCGGCACTCGATCTCACCACCGGAATTTTGCGCGTGCGCGGCAAGGGCGGCAAGGAGCGCCTGGTGCCGGTGCACGAGGGCGCGCGGCGGTTGGTTGGCGATTATATTCAAACGATTCGGCCAGGCGTTTTGGGCAAGCGCACCTCGGCGGATCTCTTCGTCACGTCGCGCGGGAGGAAGATGACGCGGCAGTCGTTTTGGGAGCGGCTAGGACGGTACGCACGGATGGCGGGCATTGCGCGGGCGGTCAGTCCGCACCAGCTGCGGCACAGCTTTGCGACGCATCTGCTCGAGCGAGGGGCGGACTTGCGCGCGGTGCAGACGATGTTGGGGCACGCGGATCTTTCGACCACGCAGATCTATACGCATGTCGATACGTCGAGGCTGCGCGCGGTGCATGCGAAGGCGCATCCGCGGGGTTGAGAACTTGGCTCCACAAGGCCTTGGAATACCTAAGCGCGAGAGAGATAGTTCTCGGGCACGAAAACGTTTCTGACACGGAACGCCGGCGGAGATTCGAAGAGCAGCCGCACGCGCATCTCGTACGATTTGGCGGGGAACGGGAAGAACGGCTCTGGGCTGCCGGTCTCGGCCACCCAGTCTGGCACCGCGAGATCGACTTCGCGACAGAGCGCGCTCACCACGGCGGAGATGAGGCCTTCGAACGGTCCAGAAGACTCGATAGGGGCGGCGATCAACAGTGTTTTCTGCCGCGTTGGCGCACGCCGAAATTCGTCGACGAAGACATTGATGGGGCACTGAAAATCCTGGCCCGCGGCTTTGACCGCGTGGAGACACTCAGCGGCTGTCACCGAAAAGCTCCTCAATGAGAAGTTGCGTTCGAAGCGCCCGATCACATAGCGGGCTCCTCCGGTGCCTCCTCAGCGCACCGAAAAGTGCGCTTTCGGGGGCTTGCTCGCCGCAAGCGGCCCCCCTCTGTCGCTGCGCGACATCTCCCCCGTTAGCGGGGGAGTCCCCTCGTCCGCGCCTCGTAGCCGGCCCACGTTCGACCGTCTCGGTTCCACGGCAACTGTGGATTTCCGGCTCAGGAAAAAACGCCTTGGCTGCGTCGTTGAGCCAGTCTGCCGGTAAGTTCATCTCTGACGCTACTTGCATGGCCGCCGCGCGCACGTCTTGCGGTTCGGTAAACCAGGCATCAACGTCCTTGGTCGAGGGCCGCGCTTGGAGGGGCAAGGCACATCACGGCGCCGCCGACGGAGAAAACATTCCGCGCGCACGTCTCGGGCGGCGAGGACGGCGTTTAGCCGCTCGGACGCTTCGCTGATTTGGCTGCTGTCGAGCGTTCCCGGCACGTGACTATTCTCGCACCCTTTTTCTTTTTTCGTATCCGTTCAGTCCGACACACCAGCCGTCATGGCCGGCCGAAGAGCCGGCCATCCACGTGCATCGAAATCCTCGTGGATGGCCGGGTCAAGCCCGGCCATGACGGGCGGAACGGTTACCTTTTTTCCTTCCTTCTTAAACTTCTTAGCGTTCCCGATTCCCAAACTGACGTACTCTTCCGTCCCTATGATCACGCTCGCTCTTGCCCTCCTGCTCGCTGCTCCCGCTGCTGAGCCGTCGCTCGATTCCGTTGTGCACCAGGTCAAACTCAACAACGGCATGACTTGGCTGCTCGTGCGTCGCGAGGCCGCGCCGGTTTTTTCCGCTTACTGGCGCGTGCGCGCGGGCGGCGTCGACGAGCATCCCGGTATCACCGGACTGGCGCACCTCTTCGAGCACATGGCCTTCAAGGGCACGGCGCAAATTGGCACGCGCGACTTTGCCGCCGAGGCGCCGCTGCTCGCGCATGTGACCGAGGTTGGGGATGCGCTCAGCCGCGAGCGCGCGAAGGGCGACAAAGCCGCGCCCAACGAGCTGGCGCGGCTCGAGAAATCGTTGGCCGAAGCGCAGGCCGCCGAGGCGAAATTCATCGTGAAGGACGAGTTGTCGGATCTCTACCAGCGCAACGGTGCGGTCGGGCTCAACGCCACCACGGACAAAGATCTCACCAGCTACTTCGTCAGCTTTCCGAAGAACCGTCTCCAACTTTGGGCGCGCACGGAGGCCGCCCGTTTCTCGGCGCCGGTCTTGCGCGAATTTTACAGCGAGCGGGACGTGGTGACGCAGGAGCGCCGCATGCGCGTCGACGCCAGCCCCGTGGGCCGTTTGAACGAGCAGCTCACGCTGACTGCCTTTAGCCTCTCGCCGCAGCGCTGGCCGGGGGTCGGGACGTTGGCAGACTTGGCGACACTCAAAAGTTCGGACGCCCTTGAATTCTATCAAAAATATTATACTCCAGCGAATGCGGTGGGCGCCATCGTCGGCGACATCGACCTCGAAGCGACGACGCGGCTCTTGGAGTCGACGTTTGGCGCCGTGCCTGAAGGTCCCGTCCCGGCGCCGCCGCGCGATGAACGCTGGGACCGTGCGCAAGACGGCGAACGGCGCGTGCGCGTGGAGTTCGATGCCGAGCCGATCGTGGAGGTGGCGTGGCACAAGCCCACGTTGCCGGCGCGCGACGATTACGTGTTCGACGCGCTGGAAATTTTGCTCACCGAAGGCCCCACCTCGCGCCTGTACCGATCGCTGGTCCTCGAAAAGCGGCTGGTGCAGGGCGTGGGCACGTTTCAGACCGGCGGCGGCCGACTTGACAATTTGTTCACCGTGGCCGCCGCGCCGCTCAAGCCGCATACCTCGGCTGACGTGCTGGCCGCCATCGATACCGAGGTGGAGAAGCTCCAGCAGAAACCGGTCGACGCGCGCGAGCTGCAGCGCGTTCTCAATCACCTCGAGGTGAACTTGGCCCGTGAGGTCGCTTCCAACGAGGGCCTGGCGTCAGCGCTCTCCTATTATGAAGCGCTGGCTGGCGATTGGCACTACCTGACCGAACATCGAAAGGTATTGCAAACGATTACACCCGCCGACGTGCAACGCGCCGCGCAGACGTACCTCGTGCGGAACAACCGAACGGTGGCGGAGCTGGTGCGCCCGGCGAAGACGGAAGGTGCACGATGAAAACGAAAAGGTTCGTTTCGGCGCTCGTTCTTTTCACGGCCTGCGTCACGCCCAATTCCGCCACCGAATCCCGCGCCGGTGCCGCTTGGCTCACGCCTCCCGCGGCCCTGTCCGCGCGTCCCGACGCGGAGCCCATCGCGCCGCTCGATTTCCACGTTCCGAAAATCGCCACGGTCACCCTCGACAACGGGCTCATCGTCTATGCCGTCGAAGATCCCACCGCGCAGCTCGTTAGCCTGTCGCTCCTGATGCCGGGCGGCGCCATCTACGATCCGTCCGATGCAGTAGGTCTGGCTGGCCTCGCCGCAGCATTGGTGCGGGCGGGCGGTGCAGGCGATCGCTCCGCGGACGCCCTCGACGATGCGCTCGACTTCATCGGTGCCAACGTCGAATCGGGCGCTGGCGCGGAAACCATTCGCGTCGACGCTTCAGCCCTGGCGCGCGATTTTTCCACGCTGACCAAGCTCTTCGCCGACGTTGTTTTGCGTCCCCGTTTCGAGGAAGCGCGCCTCACGCAGGCCAAGGACGAAGCGGCTGAATCCATCCGCCGCCGCAACGACGATCCGGGCACCATCGCGGCGCGCCTTTTTTCGAAAGCGGTCTACGGGGAAAAAAGCCCGTGGGCGCGCGAGCCGAGCGAGAGAAGCATCGCCGCCCTCAGCCGCGCCCAGATCGTCGATTGGCATCGCCGGGTCTTTTTTCCCTCTGGCGCGCGCTTGGTGATCGCCGGGCCTTTGCCATCCGCGGAGTTGGTCCTCGCCGCGCAGAACATCTTCGGTGCGTGGAAAGGCAAGGCCACGCTGCCGACGTTGCCGCCCATCGATCGCCACCTTTCTCGCCGCGTGATCTTGGTGCCGCGCCCCTTTGCGCAGGCGCGCGTGAGGTTCGGCCACCTCGGCATTCGGCGGCTCGACACCGACGAATCGGCCGTCGGCCTCGGCAACAGCGTTCTGGGCGCCGGCGGATTTACCTCGCGGCTGATGCGCGAAATTCGCTCCAACCGCGGTCTCGCTTACGGTGTCGGAAGCTCGCTTAGCGCGGGACGCGATCGCGGCCTCTTCCTCGTTTCGATGGGCGTCGAGCCGGAAAAAACGGGCGAGGCCCTGGATACCAGCCTCGCGCTCGTCGATCAGTTCGCCAAAGCACCCGCGTTCACCAGTGAAGAGTTGGCCCGCGCCAAAGACAGCGCCATCAATTCGTTCGCGTTTCGATTCGACACGCCGGAGCGCGCGGCGAGCGAGCGGTCCATGCTGGATTTTTGGGGCTACCCGCAGGACTACCTGGAGCGCTACCGCGACCGCATCGCTGCACTGACAGACGACGAGGTGAGCAGCGCCGCCCGCACGCATGTGCATCCGGACGAGTTGCAAATCGTCGTCGTCGGCGATCCGAAACGGCTCGGCGATTTGTCCCGCTTCGGCCCGCTGACGGTCGTGAAAGATCCGGAGAACGCCGGGCTTGAATGAAATCGACGTGGCGGGTGTCACACAGTGACGCACAGCACAGACGTGGAATTGAGCGGCGGTTACGATAATCTCAAGTTACGGATTTTGAACATCTCGGACCGCATGGTATTCAATAGAAACTTGAGCTTCAAAAAGGAGGGCGTCTTGAAAAGATTCCTCGCGTTCGCACCGCTCGCCATCGCCTTCGCCACACCGGGAATGGCCCGCGCCGCCACCGACAGCTGCTCCACCGATTGGCAGAAACGTGTCATCAAATGCAAAGGCAACGGCGCGCCCAATCTCGATGCTCCGACCATCGCCGTCGCGCGTCTCGGCGCCGAACGTGCAGCCAAGGCCGATGCGCTCCGCAATATTTTGGAAGCCATCCGCGGCGTAAAGGTGGATGGCAACGGATCGGCCGGTGACCTGCTCAAGAAGGACCCCGCGCTCACCGCGAAAGTGCAAGGCGTTGCGAAAAATTTCAAAGTGACCGACACGCGCTACTTCTCGGACGGCGGCGTCGAAGTGGATGTGGAGATGACCATCGATGCGGTGGCCGACGCGCTCATCCCACCCAAGCCAGAAGCCGCCAAAGCGGAACCGGCCAAAGTCGAGCCGTCGAAGAAGAGCGACGAAGGTCCGACCGGCCTCATCATCGATGCCTCCGCCGTGAAACCCGCGCCAGCACTGGCTCCGCGCGTGCTCGACGAGACTGGCGCCGAAGTTTACGGGCCGGGCAGCGTCTCGGCGCACCGCTCTGGCGTGACCGGTTACGCTTCGTACGCCCGCGACGTCGATGCCGCGCGCAAAGATGGCCGCGTGAAAGACAAGCCGATGGTGGTGAAGGCGCTCCGTCTTGCGTCGGCTGGCTCTCCCGACGTGGTGATCTCCGCCGAAGATGCGGCCAAGCTCAAAGGCGCGACCGCGCTTTCTGATGGTCGCGTCGTCATCGTGATTCCGTGAAGCTCGCGAAAGGGACCGTCATGAAAAACCTTGCCATCGCGCTCATTTTCCTCTCTGCGTCCGCCGCGCGCGCCGACGACACCAGCGTCTCGGAAGCCGAAGGTCAGGCGCCGATTCTCAATAACGACAAAGCGCAGGCCCGCGAGAAGGCCATCGACGACGCGCTTCGCCACGCCGTGGAAACCGCCGCCGGCACCATGGTGACCAGCTCCACCGAGGTGCAGGATTTCCAGGTCAAAATGGATCAGGTCCTCACGCACTCCAAGGGCTTCGTCAAAAAGTATGAGCTGCTCAGCGGCTATCCGAAAATCGAAGAAGGTGTGCTCACCGTGAAGGTGCGCGCCACCATCGGCACCGCCGAGCTCAACAAGGATCTCGAAGCGATGGGGCTGCTCCTCGCGCGCAAAGGCAAGCCCCGCCTAATGTTGATGATCGCCGAGCAGAACGTCGGCCAGGCCGGTCCCTCGGGTTGGTGGGCCAAGAAAGACGGCAGCGCGAATCCGGGACTTTCGGTGATCGATCAGCGGGTGGTGGAAAACACCGTCATCGACGAGCTGGGCAAGACGGGGTTCGAATTCGTGGACCAGGATGTGCTCGCGGGCAAGCTCAAAGCCATCGGGCCGCTCTCGGCGAACCCGTCCGACGCGCAAGTTCGCGAAATCGCCAACTTGACAGAAGCGCAAGTCGTCATCAACGGCTCGGCTGTGGCCGTGGTGGCCGGCGACCTCTCGGCCATCATGGGCGAAGACAAGGGCGGCGGCAGCATGGTGTCGTGCAAAGGCACTGTCTCGGCGCGCGCCATCAACACCGACAACGGATCGATTTTGGCAACGGCGGAAGTGACCAAGACCTCGCTCAACATCAACTCCACGACCTGCGGCAAGAACGCGCTCTCGGCAGCGGGCAAGGCTTTCGCCGAGGAGATTCAGGGCAAGATCATGGCGCGTTGGACGCGCGATCTGTCCGCCGGAAATCGGCTGCGCGTGAAGGTGAAGAACGTCGATTCGCTCAAGGCCTCGCGTGAATTCCAGAACGCGCTGACCAACTTCGTTCGCGGCGTGAAGGAAGTGCACCAGCGATCGCTCAACGAGGGCCTGGCGGATCTCGATGTGACGGTCACCGGCACCACGGAAGCGTTTGCCGAGGAGTTGGAAACGAAGAACCTCGGCAAGTTTAAAGTCAAGGTGAAAAACGTCTCCGCCAACACCATCGACGCCGAGCTGAAGTAGCGGTTTTTCCGCGAGGGGAACGACGATGCGCCGAATCTTTTTTTCCGTCGCTGTTGGAGCGCTGCTTTTTTCCGCGGCCGCGAAGGCGGACGAGCCCGCCGCGCAGGTGAGCTTTCTGCAGGGGACTGCCACGCGTACCGCAAAGAGCGGCGGTGTGGCAGAGGCGCTCAAGAAGGGCGCGCACGTCTCGGCAGGTGACACGCTGGAAACGGCGGATGGAGCGCGGCTCGAAATTTTGCTCAAGGACCACAGTGCCGTTCGCCTCGGCCCGAGCTCGAAGATGAGGCTGAACGAGGCGCACTTCGGAGCGGGCGAAGCGGCGAAGCGGCAATTCTCCGCCAAGGTTTTTTTCGGCAGCCTCTGGGCCAAAGCGACCGCAGCCGTGGGCGGCGATAACAAGTTCGATGTCGAGACGGACAACGCGGTGGCTGGCGTGCGCGGAACTGCGTTCCGGGTTGATGCGCACCAGGACAAGTCGGTGCTGGTGAAAGTTTTCTCGGGCGCCGTGGCCGTGGCCAAGAACATGCCCAGCTACGCGATTCACGAGCCGGGCAAGGGCGAGCGCAAACAGGTCGCCGGGCCCGGACAAGTCGATCGTAAGACGTGGGAGAAGCTGGTTCGCGCGCAGATGATGGTGGCCATCAATTCGGATGGAACGCCCGGCGACCCCGTAGCGTTCGATCCTGCCACGGAGAGGGACGAATTTACGGCCTGGAACGAAGGCCTGGATTCGCGCGAAGAGAAGGGGCAGTAGGCCGAAATCCCCCTCCGACGGGAGGACGGCTATGGCGGGAACCAAGAATTACGATGGGGCTGTAGGCCGATTTACTCCCAAGATTACGACGGTGCAGTAGGCCGATTTAATTCCCAAGAACGACGGGGCGGTAGGCCGATTTTATTTCCCTCCCCCTTTGACGGGGGAGGGTTAGGGTGGGGGTGCGCTTGCACTCTTGACATTTTGACCACCCGGCGGTGGCGAACTCGCTTCGCGTGCATTACGTTCCCTGCGGGATGACACTGCCGAACCTGCTCACGATCGCGCGCCTCCTCTTGGTACCGGTTTTTGTGGTGCTCTATCGCACCGGCAACCACACCGCGGCGTTGGCGGTCTTCGCTGCCGCTGCGATTACCGACGGTCTCGACGGAATGCTAGCCCGCGCACTGCATCAGGAGAGCCGCTTGGGCAGTATTTTGGATCCGACCGCCGACAAGCTCCTGACGCTCGCGGCGCTGATTCTGCTCGTCTCCAGTGGGCAGATTCCGGGCTGGCTGCTGGTGATCGTGCTGCTCCGCGACGGTGGGCTCGTGGGCGGTACGCTGCTTCTCTACTTTCAGGGCACACGGGTTCCGGTGGTGCCGTCGCGCTTCGGGAAGTACGCGACGTTTCTTCTCGTCAGCACCGTCGCGCTGGCTCTGGCCAAGGAGATGTTGCACGCCCGCCTGCTTGCGCCTTACGTGTTTGCTTTCAGCGTAATTGCTGCGGAGTGCGTTATGATCAGCGGTGGACAATACTTCGCCCAATGGCTCTCACTTATGCGTCGCCGCCGGATAGCCTGAAAGACGCCCCCGCGTCGGCGAGCGCGCGCGCGGATTACGTTTGGGCCGTCGCGGTCGTTGGAGCCCTCGCGCTTACGTTGACGTTGATCAAACTCTTGCCGGGCGTTGCTGCGCCTGTGTTGGCCGCGTTCATCATCGCTTACGTGCTCGACCCGATCGCCCATGCCATGGTGGCGCGTGGCATGTCGCGCGCGCGCGCGGTCGGTCTCCTCTTCGCGTTCGCGGTGGTAACCGTGGGCGCGCTGCTCGTTTTCATCGTCCCCGCGCTGATTGCCCAGGCGGTGAAGCTTCCCGGCTATCTGCAGACGTTCATCGAAAACGTGGTTCCGCGCCTGGAAGCCGCGCTTCATGTCCAACTGCCCGCGGATTTTCGCGAGGCGGCCGAGCTGCTCTCGGGAAAATTGTCCGGCCTCACTCCAGAACTTTGGCCCGATGTCACCTCCATCGCGACTCAGGCGCTTGGCGGGACCGCAGCGTTTTTCAAAGTGATCGGCGGGCTCGTGCTCGTGCCGGTGATCGCCTACTACTTTTTGCGCGACTATCGCGACATCAAGACCCAAACGCGCCTCCTGCTCCCGCGCGCGCACGCCGAACAAGTGGTGAGTCGATTCTCCGAGGTGGATCGCGTGATGGGTGCGTTCGCGCGCGGCCAACTCACGGTGGCTCTGGTGCTCTCGGTGGTCTATACCGCGGCACTGAGCCTGGCCGGGTTGCCGTTGGCGGTGACCGTGGCGCTGGTGACGGGCGT
>JAHFDP010000037.1 GCA_023248955.1 Deltaproteobacteria bacterium | reverse complement strand
CTGCATTTTTCCATTCACGAAAACGAATCCGCGATCCGTTTTTACCTTCGGGAATTTCTCGAGGCCAAGTCCTTCGGTGACCGGTCGGCGACCGACAGCCACGAGCAGCATTTCCGCCGAGAGCGTCTGGGCGCCGCCCTTGGGATCGGCCACCAGCATCTCCACGCCGCTGGCTGTCTCTGTGACTTTTTCCATCTTCACGCTGGTGTGGAACTTGATCCCGCGTCGGCGAATGCCCTTTTCGAATTCCGCACAAATCGCTTCGTCCTCGATGGGCAGCAGATGCGGCAGCGCCTCGACGATGGTCACCTCCGCGCCGAATCGCTTGTAGACCGACGCGAACTCCACGCCCACCGCGCCGCCGCCCAACACGATCAGGCTTTTGGGGACTTTTTCCAGCACGAGCAGCTCGTCGCTGGTGACGATGTTCTTGCTGACCTTCAAGTTGGGCAGCATTTTCACTGCGCTGCCCGTGGCGAGAATGACGGCCTTGGCCGACAGCTCGCGAATTTTTCCGTCTTTGCCCGTCACGTTCACCCGGTTGGCGCCGACCAGCGCGCCGTTACCCAGCACGCGCTCGATGGCATTTTTCTTGAAAAGAAATTCGATGCCCTTGACGTTCGACGTGATGACCTTGTCCTTGGCCGCGTTGACGCCTTTCATGTCGAGTTTGACATCGCCGGTCACCACGCCGCGTTCAGCGCCGTGCCGTGCCAGCTCGAGGACTTCCGCTGTTTCGAGCAGCGACTTGGTGGGAATGCAGCCGCGCAAAAGGCAGGTACCTCCCAGCCGTTCGTCGCGTTCCACGCAGGCGACTTTGAGGCCCAATTGCGCCGCGCGAATGGCCGCTACATAGCCGCCGGGGCCCGCTCCGATGACGACAACGTCAAATTGATCGGCCATTCGAAAACTCCATTTTCAAGGAGCCTGTCTCGATATTGCCCACGAAACGAGGCGAGCGAGCGTAGCGCAGCTCCGAGGCGGACCGAGGACCGCCCGGAGGCGCACTCTTCGGTGCGGCGAGGACGGACCGGAAGGTCCAACGAAAGAGATGCGCCGCGATCGTTCGCCGCAGTCTGGGCAAAATCGAGACAGGCTCCTTAGAGTGAAAAAGCGCGCCGGAACGTAACGGGGGGCAAGGGGGACGTCAAGTTGAAGCGGATACTTTGGAGACCTCTGGATGTGCTGTAGAATGTGTATTCGTTTGCAATACAGTTGGTCTCGGAGGCCCCATGCTGACCCGCCTTCTTTCGTGCCTTCTCCTCGTCGCGCCAACGTTGGCGCTGGCCGTTCCACTCACCATCGATCAGCAGGGCCGCATTCTGAAAATCGACGGGACGCCCGAGACCACGTCGCTGGGCGCCACTTTCGCGGTCTATGATTCGGCCACCGGTGGCTCGCCCCTGTGGAGTGAACGCCACCCGACGCTCGGCCTCGATACCAGCGGTTTCTACACGGTTTCGCTGGGCACGATTACGCCGTTTCCCAGCGGCTCAACGCTCTGGGATGGGCGCACGCTTTATCTGGGCATCACGCTCGATGGCGACGTCGAGCTCGCCCCGCGCGAATCGGTGCAGAGCGTGCCTTACGCGCTGCGTGCGGGTGTCGCCGAAGACGTCGTTGGCGAAATCCATCCGGCCACCGTGAAATTTCCCGACGGGAGCGTTCTCTCCAGCGCGAAGACCGTTGGCGACATCGCGCCGACCAGCGTGAAGTTTCCGGACGGTACCGTGCAGACCACGGCCGCGCCAACCGCCGCTCCGACAACAGGCCACGGACAGTGCCGGCTGGTCCTCAACGGCACCGGGAACAGCCCGCTCACACTCATTCCCTTCAACGGAAACCAGCTGCTTATCGGTGGCGTTTCGCAGAAAATCCCCAAGGGGCTAACGATGGCCTCGACCGGGCTGTCGGCGAATACAACGTATTACATTTACGCGACCATGAGCGGGACGCAGATGGTTCTGGCTGCTTCGGCAACGTCGCATGTTTTGGATGACGCCACGGGAGTCGAAGTCGAATCCGGCGACGCGACCCGAACGCTCGTCGGGATGGCGCGCACCAACCAGGCCGGAACGTGGGAGAGCAGCCACCAACGGATCCTCGTGCTGTCCTGGTTCAACCGGCGTCATTTGGGCGGTTACAACAGCAACGAAGACACCGGCGGCGTGACCAGTGCGGCGGGAAATCCGTGGGTAGAAGTGGATCCCGGTCACCGCGTGGAATTCCTGACCTGGTCTGACGACGCGCCGTTTGGTGGATTTACTGGATTCAACTACGCCACACTCGGTGCGACCAGCGCTTACGCCGGACTCTTTGTTGATTTCGTCAACGGCGTTTCCGGCTACTCCCTTGGCTACAACCTCGGCACCTTCGTCAACGCCCTCTACGATCTTCCCATGGGCGGTGCTCAGCAGATGCCGGGAATCACCGAGGGCTACCACTACGCCAACGTCTACGTCGGCTACAACGGCGGTTCCGGCACCGGGCAGTTTGCTTACTGGATCACGATTGGAGTCAGCGGATGAACCTGAACAGGACGATGCTTGCGCTGCTGGTCGCGATCCCAGCTCTTGCGGCCGTTCCGCCGACGATTGACCAACAGGGACGTCTCCTGAAATTGGACGGCACACCCGAAACCGGCAGCATCGGTGCGACCTTCGCGCTGTATGATGTGGCCACTGGCGGCACGGCGCTTTGGACGGAGAAACACACACTTAAGCTCGACGCCAGCGGCTTCTACGCGGCGACGCTCGGATCGGTGACCGCTTTCGGCGGCGTTTGGGACGGGCGTTCGCTCTTTCTGGGCCTCACGCTGGACGGCGAGTCGGAAATGGCGCCTCGGCAAGGCGTCATGAGCGTGCCCTACGCTTTAAAGGCCGGTGTGACGGACGACGCTGTTGGCGACATTCATCCCACGAGCATCACCGTTGGGGGAAAGACGATCGTTGATTCGACGGGAACAGTGCTGGTGCAAGGGCCGGCTGGGGTGCAAGGCGTGAAGGGTGACACCGGCCCGCAAGGCCCTGCGGGGCCACCGACGCAGCCAACGCTCTCCTGCCTATATCGCTACGCCGCCTCCGCCACCGGGACGTCGTCCTATGCGGTCGGTTCAACAGTCCGCTGCATTACTGGGGAAGTGATGACCGGTGGAACCTGCGTCGTGGCCACAGGTTCGGCCGGAACAGCCGGTCTTTTCGCTTCGGATGGCAGCGGAATCTATTTTGATTGTATTCCAAGCAACAACGGAGACAATGTCACCGCGCAGGCGGTCTGCTGCAAAATCGCGTTTTGAAGGGTGCTAGACTTCGCACGTGGAAGCGACTCCGCGGATTCTCGTCGTCGATGACGACGCCAGCGTGCGCAACGTCCTCACGTCGGTTCTGACCGAAGAGGGCTATCCCGTCCGCGCGGCGGATGGTGCCGAAGCGGCGCTCGCGATGTTTGCCGGCGGCGCCGTGCAACTCGTCATTAGCGATTTGAAGATGCCGGTTCGCGATGGACTCTGGCTCTTAGGCGAGTTGCAGCATCACCACCCGGATGTTGCGGTGATCATGCTGACCGGATTTGGCGACACCGAAAGCGCGGTGGAGTGTCTTCGTCGCGGCGCGATGGATTACCTCCTCAAGCCGCCGCGGATCACCGAGCTGGTGCGGGCCATCGAGCGGGCTTTGGCGCGGCGCCGGTTGAAAATCGCGCAGGGCCGTTACCAGCGCCAACTCGAGGAGCGGGTGCGCGAGCGGGCGGCGCAGCTTTCGCAAACGCTCTCCGCGGCGCTGGATGCGCTGGTGGCGGCGCTGGACGCGCGCGAGCACGAGACGAGTGACCATTCGCAGCGGGTGGCGCGGCTCACCTTGGCGTTGGGCGAACGGCTGGGGCTGGACGGCAACGAGCTGTCCGACGTGGCGCGCGGCGCGCTGTTGCACGACATCGGGAAAATTGGCGTGCCGGATGCGATTCTCCTCAAGCCTGGTCCGCTCACGCCGATCGAATGGCAGGAGATGAAGAAGCATCCCGACATTGGCCATCAGATTCTGCGTGGCATTCCGGGGCTGGAAGCGGTGGCTCAAATCGTGCTCGCGCATCAGGAGCATTGGGACGGGACGGGCTATCCGCGCGGGCTTCAGGGCGAGGGCATCGTGCTCGGCGCGCGCCTCTTTTCCATCGCCGATACGCTGGACGCGATCGTTAGCGACCGTCCCTACCGCAAGGGCGACTCCTTCGCGCATGCGCGCGCGGAGATCCTGCGTTGCTCCGGGACGCAGTTCGATCCCGAGGCCGTGCATGCCTTCGAAACCTTCGAGGACCGCGAACTGGCGGCGCTGGTGGGAAAGTCGTTATAACGGCCGCCGTGACGCTGACGGCGCGGGCCATCGAAGCAGTCCTTGGCCACCAGCGTGAGGCTGGGCAGGTGGGGTGCCGCTTGCGCGTGAGCGTAGTGGGCGGCGGTTGCAGCGGGCTGTCCTACGCGCTGGCCTACACGCACGACGAGCAGCCGGACGACGTTCGCTTCGCTCAAGGCGCTTTGGTGGTGTTGGTCGACCGCCGATCGCTGCGCCACCTGGAAGGCGCCACACTTGATTATTTGTCAAGTCAGCGCGGCGGCTTTTCACTCGAGGCGCCCAAGGTTCGTGGGCGCTGCGGCTGTGGCGTGTCGTTCGTGGGAGCGGCCGCGTGACGGCGCCGCTTCAGGACGCGCAGGGCCGCGGCATTCGCTACCTGCGCCTGTCGGTCACCGATCGTTGCAACTTTCGCTGTGTCTACTGCTCGCCGTCCGAGTGGTCGGGGCGCGCCGATCTTTTGAATGCCGCCGAGCTGGAGCGGTTGACGCGGATCTTCGCGGCGCTTGGCGTGGTGCGCGTGCGGCTGACCGGCGGCGAGCCGACGGCGCGCAAAGATCTGGTGGAGATTACCGAGCGGCTGGCGCGCGTGCCGGGCATTTCTGAGCTGTGTCTGACCACCAACGGCGTGCGGCTCCCCGAGCTGGCGGGGCCGCTGTACGACGCCGGTTTACGGCGCCTCAACGTGTCGCTCGATACCGTCGACGCGGCGGCGTTTCGCCTGCTCTCGGGCGAGCGGGGTGAAGCGGCCGACGTGATCGCGGGTATCGTCGCCGCGCGCGTGGCGGGTTTCTCGGACCTGGTAGTGAACGCGGTGGTGCTGGCGGGCGTGAACGACAAGCCGTCGCAGTTGGCGGCGCTGGTGGAAACCGCTTGGCAACTCGGCGCCACGCCGCGCTTCATCGAGCTGATGCCCTTCTCCGGTGGGACGCTGGTGCCGACGGACCTGGTGCTGGCGAGGCTGGCGTTGGCCGGAATTGAGCTCCAACCCGAGGTTGACAAAACATCAACTCCCCCGCGTGGACCTTCAGTATATTATCAACACAATCGCGGGTCGGTGGGCTTCATCAGCCCCATCACCAAAAATTTCTGCGGTGGTTGCAACCGCGTGCGGGTGGCGGCCAACGGCGATCTGCGTGCATGTCTCGGTGGCCGCGAGCAGGTTCCGTTGCGCACGATGCTTCGCGATGGGGCTTCTGACGGTGCGATTGCCGTTGCGATTCGCGCCGCGCTAATGCTCAAGCTCGAGCGCCACGACATGGACGCGCCGCGCGGACGGCTCTTGCCGATGATGGGAATAGGTGGCTGACATGCTGGCTCGCAAAATCGTTTCCTACGCACTGACGCTACTCGCGGTGTGCACACTGGTGGCGCTCTTCGGCGTCATCCACAGCTTCGACGCGCACGATGGCGCGGCGCGCGTTCGCTACATGGTCGGGCTCAAGTGGTGCTTCGGTGCTATGGCGCTCTGCGCGATCTACATGGCGGCGGTGGGGATCTACCACACGCTGCTAGCGGTTTTCGGACTCGACGGTGGCCCAGGAATTTTGCGGAAAAATCCGCACTACGTGCCGGGCAGCGATCAGCGGCTGGCCGACGGGACACCGATCGAGCCGGAGTAGACTTCGAGTATACTTTTCGTCTCTCTTCCGGAGGCGAAATGAAACGTCGCGCGGCGCTTCTCGCAGTACTTCTCGCGGCGTGCCCCAGTCGCGACGTGCCGATCAAGCAGTCCAGCGGCGCGCCGCGCATCACCAGCATCAATCCCTCCTCGACGGATGTCGGCGGGAGCGCGTTCACGCTGTTCGTGCACGGTCGAGGATTCGTGAACGGATCGGGCATCGTCTGGAACGGCGCGGTGCGCCCAACGACTTTTCTAAGCGGCGTCGATCTCACCGCGAAAATCGCGGCGGCTGATTTAGCGACTGGCGGAATCGTGGCGGTGACCGTCTTCACGGCGCCTCCGGGAGGTGGTGCCTCCAACGCGTTCAATTTCACGATCAAAAATCCCGCGCCGGTTCTCAGCGCGATTTCACCGAGCGCCGGGACGGCTGGCACCGCGGTGAAGCTCACAGTGACCGGTCAACATTTTGTCAAGTCGTCGGTGGTGCAGTGGAACAGCGCAGCGCGTGTGACGCAATTTGGATCCGAGACGCAACTCACCGCGGACCTTGCTGCCACGGATGTTGTCGCCGGTAGCCAAAGAGTGACGGTCATGACGCCGACGCCTGGTGGGGGGACGAGCGGGCCGCTCACGCTCTCGGTCGTGAACCCCGCGCCGGTGCTCACCGCGCTCACGCCGAACAGCGCGACGGCGGGCGAGGGATCGGTGACGGTGATGTTGAGTGGCGCCGGATTCGTGAACGCCTCGGTCGTTCAGTGGAACGGCGCGCCACGGCCGGCTGCGTTCATCGACCCGACACAATTGTCCCTCACCATTCCGCCGAGCGATCTGGCCACGCCCGACACCGCCAGCATCACTGTCTTCAACGCGACGCCCGGTGGCGGAACCAGCGAGCCTCGGACGTTGACGATCAGTGTCGGCATTCCGGTGATCACTTCCTTGGATCCGCCATCGGGAAGCTCGGGCAGCGCGTTGTCGCTCACGGTCCACGGAACTAAATTTATTTCGGGTGCAACGGTCGAGTGGAATGGCGCGGAGAAAGGAACTGTATTTCAAAGTAATACACGCCTGGTGACCTCGATTTTTTCGGGAGATACCGAGAGCGCTGGTGTGATGCAGGTGACCGTCAAAAATCCTGGCACCGCATCGTCCAACAGCCTTCCCTTTTCCATCTACAACCCGGCGCCAGCGCCGTCGGGTCTCTCGCCATCTTCGGCTACCACGGGTAGTGACGATGTCGAGCTCAACGTTTTCGGCGAGAGCTTCGTGCGGACGTCGACGATCGAGTGGAACGGTGCGGCGCTGCAGACGGCGTTCGTCTCGAACTCCCAGATTGCCGCGCTCATTCCTGCTGCGGACCTCACCGCGACAGGGACGTTCACGGTGACCGTGATCAATCCTCCTCCGGGAGGCGGCGGTTCAGTGGGTTTTCCCTTTACGATCAATAACCCGGTTCCCAGCATCACGACGCTCTCCAAACAGTCGGCGACGGTGGGTGAGCCGGCGTTTGACTTGGTCATCAACGGTACGAATTTTGTCAAGAATTCCATCGTCAATCTCGGTAGCATTTCGCTGCTTCCGACGGTGTATGGCACCACCCAGATGGCGGTCCATGTGCCGGCATCGGTGTTGGCGAGCGCGGCGACTTTGACCGTGAAGGTGACGAATCCTTCACCGGGTGGCGGAGACTCGAACGGGTCGCCCTTCACGGTGAACAATCCGCAGCCGAGCATCACCAACGTTAGTCCATCCTCGGCCACGGCAGGCGCGCCGGATTTTATGGTGACGATCGCCGGATCGAATTTTCTGACTGGCGCGACGGTGGCGCTCGACGATGGGAACGGTGTTCAGACCCATCCAGCGACCAATGTGGTGAGCGATTCGAATCTTACGTTCTTGTTTCCCGGATCCGCGACAGCGTCAACCCAGAGCAGCACGCAGCTCACGGTGACCAATCCGTCGCCGAGCGCGGGAGGAGCGTCGGTAGCGTTCACGCTCGTTCCGTTGCCCACGCTCTCCGGCTTTGAGCCGCTGCGCGTTACCGTGGGAGCTACGGCCTTCGCGCTGACGGTGAATGGCGCCAATTTCTTGCAGCAGACGGTGCTGCATTGGGCGGGTGCACCGCGGACAACCACGTTCGTGAGCGGCGTGCGGCTGACGATTCCAGTCACCGCGCAAGACGTGGCCATTGCGGGCGCGTTCGATCTCACCGCGCAAAACAGCGCGCCCAGCGGGACGAGCGCGCCACGATCCTTCGTGGTGAACAATCCGGCGACGGGGTTGTCGGCGGGAACGCAACAGGGATGCGCGCTCTCCGCGAGCGGTGGCGTGAAGTGTTGGGGCAGCAATGCCACTGGCGCGCTCGGCGACAACACGCAGACCAAACGCACCGTGCCGGTTGACGTGATGGGCCTGACGGCGGGCGTCTCGGCGCTCACGACCGGGAGCCCTTACCGGATGCACAATTGCGCCGCGTTGGCTGCCGGCGGCGTGCGGTGTTGGGGCAACAACGCCAGCGGGCAGCTGGGAGACAACAGCACCGTCGATCGCCTCTCGCCCATAGCGGTGGCGGGTCTAACGGCTGAGGTGAGAGGCCTCTCGGCGGGCTTTACGCACACCTGCGCGGTTACTGCCACGGGCAGTATTCAATGTTGGGGCACCAATGAGTCGGGTCAACTTGGCTCGAACGACACCGTTGATCACCTCACGCCGATCGCCGTGGTGGGGCTCACGAGCGGCGTCGTCGCGGTCGCGGCGGGGTCGCACTTCACCTGCGCTTTGACGGCGGCCGGTGGTGTGAAGTGCTGGGGTGACAACAACAACGGCGCGCTCGGCAGCAACGGTTCCGCGCGGAAAACGCCCGGCGATGTTTCGGGACTCACCTCCGGCGTGGTGTCCTTGGCGGGCGGCGACAACAGCGGTTCGCCATTTGTCTGCGCGGCCACCAGCAACGGTGGTCTCAAATGTTGGGGGCAGGTCTCCCAATTCGGCATCGGGGCGATCAACGTTCCGCAATTCACCCCCATCGACGTGATCGGATTTGGCGCGGGCGTGGTGGGCGTGGCTTGCGGCGCATCGCATTTTTGCGTCCTGACGAGCGGGGGCGGGCTCAAGTGCATGGGTGGCAACTTCAATGGCCAACTCGGCGACAACAGCAGCACCAACCGCGCGTCGCCGGTCGATGTGTTTGGGCTCGCGGCGGGCGTGAGCGCGGTGGTGGCCGGCGATGCGCACACCTGCGCGTTGACGAGTGACAAGGGCGTTCTTTGTTGGGGGCAGGGCGCCTCCGGAATTCTCGGGAACGGCGCGACGGACAACAGCGTGGTGCCGGCTGCGGTGCGTTTCTGACGGCGGCATACTCGTGCGACAATCGCTCCCCTCTCGGGAGGCGTCATGCGAAAGGTCGCGTTCGTCGTCGGGGTCGCATTTCTAGCCGCCTGCCCGGAGCGTGAGGTCAAGACTGTCAACGCGACGCCGAGCCTCAAGAGCATCAGTCCTGATTCGGCCACCGCGGGTGACGGCGCTCTCACGCTGACCGTGCGCGGCGTCGGCTTCATCAATGGCTCGAGCGTTTTCTTGAACGGCGCGGTTCTTCCCACCGGATTCCTCAGCGGCGTCGAGCTTACGGCGAAGATAAGTAAAGCGGATCTGGCCAATGGCGGAGCGGTGTCCGTGACGGTTTTCACGTCGCCGCCCGGCGGCGGCACCAGCAACAGCATCGATTTCACCATCAAGAATCCCGTGCCGGCGCTGAGCACGATTGTTCCAGACGCGGGCGTGGCGGGGAGCGGGAACTTTGTGCTCGCCGTGACCGGTGAACATTTTGTCAAGTCGAGTGTGGTGCAGTGGAACGGCGCGGCGCGGCCAACGACGTTTGCGAGCGCTACCCAACTCTCCGCCGACATCGCGGCGACGGATCTCGTGGCGGGCAGCCAACTCGTGACGGTGATGACGCCGACGCCAGGCGGCGGAACCACGACGCCGCTGACGTTCGCAGTGACGAATCCTACGCCACAACTCGCCGGCATGAGTCCATCGTCGGCGATTGTAGGCGACGGTCCGATCGCGCTCACGCTGACGGGCGCGCATTTTGTCAACTCGTCCGGGGTGCACTGGAATGGGGTTCCGCGGCAGACGACGTTCGTGAGCGGGACGCAACTTTTCGTCACCGTTCCATCGACCGACTTGGCGGTGTCGGGCAGCGCCAGCGTGACCGTGGTGAATGTCGCGCCCGGCGGCGGAACGAGTGAGGCGCAACCGTTTGCGATCAACAACGCGGTGCCAGTGTTGACGATACTCGATCCCTCCAAGGGTCCGGCTGGAGGATCTGGGCTCACCCTGACGCTCAAAGGCGACAACCTTCTCGCAACCTCAACGGTCCAGTGGGGCGATCACGCGATCGCCACCACGTTTAGCAGCAAGACGCAGCTCACGGCGACGGTAAGCGCCACTGATCTCGAAAGTGCTGGCGCGGTCAACGTCACCGTGGTGAACCCATCGCCAGGAGGCGGCACCTCGGCTCCGGCGACCTTTACCGTCGAGAATGGCGTTCCGAGTGTGACGCAAGTCGTTCCCGGTACGGGATTCGCAGGCGGCGCTGGATTCTCGCTAACCGTCAACGGAACCAACTTCGCGCCCACGGCGACGGTGCGTTGGAACGGACAAGATCGGACGACTGTATTTCATCGCAACACCCAACTCTTTGCGACGATCTTGGCGACCGACAGCAGCGCCGCGGGAATCGCTACCGTCAGCGTGAAAAATCCAGCGCCCGGCGGCGGTGCGTCGACGGATCTGCTTTTCCAAATCGTGAATCCGGTGCCCGCGTTGACGAGCCTGTCGCCGGCGGCGGTGCTCGTGGGAAGTGGCGATCTTCTGCTGACGGTGAACGGTTCGAACTTCATCAGCGGCGCCACCGTGAATCTCAACGGTGGCACTCTGGATACGAATTTTGTGGGCGCCAAAGTGCTCACGGCGACGGTGCCGGCGGCGAGTCTAGCGACCGCGGCCAACCTCACCTTCACGGTGACCAATCCGGCGCCGGGCGGCGGTAATTCGAACGCGCAGACGTTGGCGGTGCAAAATCCCGCGCCGGCGTTGACGAGCATCAATCCGACTGCGGCGACCGCGGGCGCGGCGCAGTTCACGTTGACGGTGAATGGCTCGAGCTTCGTGAACGGCGCGACCGTGAATTGGAGCGGAGCCGCGCTGACAACGACATTCAGTAGCGCAACACAACTCACCGCGGTGGTGCCAGCATCGGATGTAGCCACGGGCGCCACAATTTCGGTTACGGTTACCAATCCCGGGAGCGCTTCATCGAGTGCGCAAACGTTCATCGTGAACAACCCGGTCCCAACGTTGACGGGGCTTGGGCCTGCGTCGGTCGTGCGGGGAGCGGACGGATTCACGTTGACGCTGACGGGATCGAATTTTGTCAATGGTTCGGTTGTCAACTGGAACGGAGCACCCCGCGCGGCACAGTTTCAGACCAGCGGTGTCATCACGACCGCGATCGACAAATCCGACCTGATCCTGGTGCAGCCCAACACCGTTTCAGTGACCAATCCGACGCCCGGCGGCGGAATTTCTAGCAACCAGACGTTTCAGGTCGTGAATCCGGCGCCGGTGGTGTCGTCGCTCAATCCGACCTCAGCGACTGCCGGTGGAGCGCAGTTCACGCTCACGGTGAACGGCACGGATTTCATCAACGGCGCATTCGTGGAGTGGGACGGCGCGGACAAAGGAACGAATTTCGTCAGCGACACGAAGCTTACCGCCACGATCTTGGCCAGCGATATCGAGACGGCGGGAGCCGTGTTGGTGAACGTGAAGAATCCGTTTCCGGGCGGAGGCGTGGCCGCGCATGTTGTGACGTTCACGATTGGGAATCCAGTCCCGGCAGCGAGCGGCCTTTCGCCGTCGTCTGCGAACGTGGGTGCGGCGCAATTTACGTTGACCGTGAACGGAACGAATTTCGTGAGCGGCGCCGTCGTGAATTGGGGCGGGGCGGCGTTGACCACGACGTTCGGGACCGCGACGCAGATGACGGCGGTGGTGCCGGCGCAGAATTTGACGACGGCAACGAGCGTGAGCGTGACGGTGGTGAATCCGACGCCAGGCGGCGGGACGAGCAACGCGCAGGCGTTTGCGGTGAATAACCCGGTGCCGACGATCAACAGTCTCAACCCCGGTTCGGGTCGTACGAGCACGGCAATTCTGCTTACCGTAAGCGGGAGCAATTTTGTGAGCGGTTCGGTTATCAACTGGGGCGGCTCGCCAAGAGCAACAACATTCAGCAGTACAGGCCAGCTGACCGCGCAAATCAGCACCGCTGACACGTCAGCGGATGGGTTCATCGCTGTTTCAGTCACCAACCGAGGTCCTGGCGGCGGGACCAGCGGTACGCAGACGTTCACGCTAAACGGGCCCGCGTTGGCGATTGCGGTGGGGGGAAATCACGCCTGCGGCTTAACGGTCTCGAGCCGTGTCAAATGCTGGGGAGACAATAGTTCTGGTCAGCTCGGCGACAACACCCTAACGCCGCGGTTGGTGCCTGTGTATGTCGAGGGCCTGAGTAATGTTAATGCGATCACCGCGGGCAGTCGCTACACCTGCGCGCTCACCAGCGCAGGGGGTGTGAAATGCTGGGGCGACGATGGTCAGGGCCAACTTGGAGACAACGGCAGCGTGTCGATGATGACGCCGGTAGATGCGATCGGTCTTACTTCTGGCGTAATTGCGGTGAGCGCCGGGAGTACCCATGCCTGCGCACTGACCAGCGCGGGTGGCGTGAAATGTTGGGGCGGAACATTTAACGGGGATCTTGGTGATGGTGGAAACACGCTCCGTCGAACCGCTGTTGACGTCGTCGGCATGTCGGCGGGAGCAGTAGCGGTAAGTGCTGGAGACGCTCACAGTTGTGCAGTCACAAATACGGGTAGCGCGAAGTGCTGGGGCGACAACAGCAACGGGACGCTCGGCGACAACAGCACGACGAGCCGGTTCACACCTGTAGACGTTGTTGGATTGACCGGTGCGCTAGCCGTGAGCGCGAGTGTTCTGCACACGTGTGCCGTGATTAGCAGTGGCGGCGTGAAATGCTGGGGAGGCAACGGTGATGGGAGTCTCCTCGGTGATGGTGGCGTGTCCGGGTTATCCCTGGTTCCGGTCAACGTTGCCGGCTCCGCTGCGGGCGTGACCGCAGTGAGCGCTGGCAATTCGCACAGCTGCGCGTTGTCGCAAACCTCCGGCCTCATCTGTTGGGGCGACAATGGGTTCGGGGAGGTTGGCGATGGCACCACCACAACGCGAAAGGCTCCCGTTTCCGTTCTCTCTGGCGCCACTGCTGTTGACGCATCGGAGCCAACGAATAGCCAATTTACCTGCGCGCTAAACAGTGCTGGGAGCGTGATGTGCTGGGGTGACAACAGCTCCGGACAACTCGGGGATAACACGAAACTGCAGCGGCTCTCGCCGGTGCTTGTCGGGTTCTGAGACGCAATCCGCCAGCCGATCGTCGTCCCATGCGCTCCCTTCTCCACCATCGATGCACGCTCTGTCTCGCTCTGGTCCTCGCCGTGCCGGTCGTGCAGGCCCACGCGCTCGACATCGTGCTCGTGGATCTGCGCATCCATGGTGACGCAGTGGAGGAGTCGATCACGCTGACCGACGGCGCGTTCGCACTGCTCGGTCCACCGGCGCAGGCGGTATTTCACGACGCACCGCTGACGCTCAACGCCAAGCCTTGCCTGCTCACGCCCGGCGAGGCGCGTCACGAAGAGGGCACCATTCGCGTCGAGGCGCACGGCGTTTGCGCACCCGGCGAGGCTCGGCAGCACTTTGCGTTTTTGGCGCAGCTGCCCGACGGTGCGCGGGTGATCGTGAAGGCGGAGATTGACGGACAGCGGCTAGAGCGCGTGGCCGATCGCGACAACGCCGTGGTGACGCTGGCTGGCGCGCGGTCGTTTCGATTCATCGATTTCGTGCACCTTGGCATCGAGCACATTTTTACGGGGTACGATCATCTCTTCTTCTTGCTGGGCCTGCTGCTCGCCGGCGGATCGCTGCGCAAGCTGCTTCTCGTGGCCACGAGCTTCACGCTCGCGCACTCGATCACGCTGGCACTGGCGGCGCTGGGCACGGTGCATCTGCCGTCGCGCTTCGTGGAGTCGGCGATCGCGGCGTCGATCGTTTATGTCGCGGTGGAAGATCTGCTCGTGGCGCAGCCGCGGCGGCGTTGGATGATCGCCTTTGCGTTCGGCCTCGTTCACGGATTTGGATTCGCGAGCGCGCTGGCGGAGTTGGACCTTCCGCGAACGGGGCTCGTGCACGCGCTGGTGGGGTTCAACGTGGGCGTGGAGATTGGGCAGGCGACCATCGTGCTCGCGGCGGCACCGCTCCTGGCGCGGTTGCGGCGGATGGACTGGTTCGAGCGACTCGGCGTGCCGCTGCTCCTGGTCGCGACGCTGGTGGCGGGCACGTACTGGTTCGCGGAGCGCGCATTTGCTTAGAATCTATTAGGTATCCTATTTTAAGTAGCTTCTACTGATTCGACGAGTTGCTCGTAATCGAATCCTGCAAACAAGCCGCGCCCACCAATCCCGAGAACGGCGCCGCCGATGGTGCGGTGTAGAACCCCGACACTTCCGCACTCTGATCGTACGTGAAGTGCGTCAGCAAGCTGCAGACGTTGCTGCTGTTGCAGCTCGTCACTTGGTAGACGCCCATCGAGGAGAAGTGATCGGCGTAGCTGGAGGGCGAGAGCAGCTGAATGATGCCCGTGCCCGACAGCATCGAGAGGCTGTAGGTCGTGAAGGAGGGCGACGGTTCGTTGAGGTTCTCGTCGGCCCAGCGGATGGTGAAATTACGCGTGGCGCTGGCGACTTGTGGCAGTGCAATGGGTTGCGGGCTCCACGTTGCGGAGGGTCCGCCGGTCATCACGATGTGGCCGGTGGTCCAGATGGTGGTGTTGGCGTCCCACGTTCCGTTGGGGCCGTTGTGGACGCCGTCTCCGTTCACGTCGATGAAGGTCTCGCCAGCGTCGTACGTGTCATTGTCGTTGGCGTCGATGTAGGGCTCGCCCTGATCGAAGAAGGGCTCGCCGGAATCGTATTTTCCGTTGTTGTTTTGATCGATGAAGCCCTCTTCTCCCTGCGTGTAGGCGATGAAGGTCACCAGGCCATCGCGTGGATTGAAGGTACGCACGGTGCTGCCGGTGAGGCAGGGGTCGGACAACGAGCCGGCCACGCTGGGCTCGCCGCTGATCGGGGTGACGTCGAGTGGCAAGCGCGAGTTGAGCGTGCGCAGCGAGTTTTGCGTGCGGCCTAGCCCAACTTGGCTCACCGGATCGCTGTCGGGCGAAGCGAGCGGCGTGAACGACGGCGGTCCGAAGAGGCCGGCTTCCGATTCCCACAAGACGCGCGTGGATACACCGAGTGTATTGTTGAAGCGATCGCCGAGGACCGCGGTGCAGTTCACGGTGTAGTCCGCGCGCATGAAGCTGCAGTCGTTCCCGACCAGGCCTGGCAAGGCGTAGCGGCTGCAGCTCACCGCGAAGTTGCGGCCGTTCGCTTTGGCGCCGACGATGGCGATGGTGTCCGACTGCGTGGTGAGCGTGAGGCTGCCGATGGTGGTCTTGGCGGTCACGGCGGCCGATCCGACGCCAACGCCGCTGTGCACGGTGGTCACCGCTTCACCGTTGGCGTCGACGATCACCGAGCTGGGGCTAATGGACGCGCCGCTGGTGGTGGGCATGGTGAAGGTTACCGTGGCGTTGCCGTTGTAAGGGAGGCCCGACGTGTCAACCAGGCGGAAGCGCACCACGTTCTGCTCGTTGAAGCCGCTGGAGGTCACGCCCATCACGTGAACGAAGTTGTCGGTGCCGCCGGGCGTGAAGCTGAGCTGGCCGGGGCCGACGATGGCGAAGTTGAGTGACGAGACGTTGCCGTTGACGGTGACACGAATGACGCCGCTGGTCTGCGCCGCGGACGGCGTGAAGACGGTGGTGGAGACGCCGTTGCCGCCGGTGACCACGGTTGCGCTCGCCGCGCCGCCGCCGCCGTTTGTACCTACATTGTAATTACCGATGCCGTTGGTGGTTTCGAAGAGCACGCTGGCGTTGGGCGCGGGAACACCGGTGACTTTGTCGGTGACCGTGGCGCGTACAGTGAGTGGATCGCCGGAGAGAACGGCGCGGCGTGCGGCCGTGACTTCACCGGTGGCGAGGAGGAGATCGACCTGCACGTTGACCGATTGCAAAACGGTGCCACCGTCGGAGCCGCCGTCGCCTGCGCCGCCATCTGCGCTGCCCGCGTCGCTGGCGCCACCGTCGCTGACACCGGCATCGTTGCCGCCGACCACGCCGCCGCCGTTGCCTTGGGCGCTGGAGCTGTCGGACGCCAAGGTAAGCGCGTCTTGCTGCACGAGTGATCGAATGGTGCCGCTAAACGGCGCGGCGCCCGGAGCGGTGTAGAGGCCAAAAACTTCCGGCGACTGGTCGAAGGTGAAGCGCGTCTGCAAGCGGCAGATGTTGGTGGTCTGATCGCAGAGCGTGGTCTGGAAGACGCCCATCGAGGAGAAGTGATCGCTGAAGGTCGGGAAGCTGAGCAGCGAAACGCCGCCGGTTCCCGAGCCCATGGCTAGGCTGTAGTTCGAGAAGAAGGGCGCCGGCTCGTTCAAGTTGGCGTCGGACCAGCGCACGTTAAAGGGAAGCGTTGCACCCGCGGAGGCCGGAAGAATGATCGGTGCGGGAACCCAGGTCGCCGTGGGATTGCCGGTGACCACCACGTGACCTGTTGTCCAGATGGTGGTGTCGGCGTCCCACTTGCCGTTGGGCCCGTTGTAGACGCTGTCACCATTGATGTCGATGAAGGTCTCGCCCGGGTCCCACACGTCGTTGTCGTTGGCGTCGATGAAAGGCTCGCCTTGATCGAAGAACGGTTCGCCGAGATCGTATTGGCCATTGGCGTTGAGATCGATGAAGCCCTCTTCGCCCTGCGTGTAGGCGATGAAGGTAACCAGGCCGTCGCGCGGATTGAAGGTGCGTGCGGTGTTTCCCGAGAGGCAGGGATCGGAGAGCGAGCCGACGATGCTGGGTTCGCCGGAGAAGGGCGTGACGTCCGAGGGCAGACGTGTATTGAGTGTACGCAGCGAGTTGGTGGTGCGGCCGAGGCCCGCTTGGCTCACCGGATCGACGTCAGGCGATGCGTCGGGTGTGAGCGACGGCGGTCCAAAGAGGCCGGCTTCCGACTGCCAGAAGACGCGCGTGGAGCGGCCCAGCGTGTTGTTGAAGCGATCGCCGAGGACCGCGGTGCAGTTCACGGTGTAGTCCGAGCGCATGAAGCTGCAGTCGTTGCCGACCAGCGCGGGCAGCGCGTAGCGATCGCATTTCACGGCGAGGTTTCGTCCGTTGGCCTTGGCACCCACGATGGCCACGGTGTCCGACTGCGTGGTCAGTTTGATGGTGTTGACGGTGGTGGTGGCGGTGACCGACACGGTGCCGGCGCCATAGCCACTGTTGATGGCGGTCAAGACTTCGCCGTTGGCGTTGATGGTGGCGGTGGTGGGAGAGAGCGTGGCGCCGCTGGTCTGCGGCATGTTGAAGGTGACGGTCGCCTTGCCGAGGTAGGGCAGGCCGGTGGTGTCGAGGAGCTGAAAGCGCATCAGGTTCACTTCGCGCCAGCCGCTCGACTTGACGCCCATCACGTGCTGGAAGTTGTCGGTCGCGCCGGGCGTAAAGCTGAGCACGCCCGGGCCGACGATGGTGAAGGGAAGCGCGGCGACTACGCCGAGCGAAGTGACGCGCATGGCGCCGGCGGTCTGCGTGTCTCCGGGCGCGAAGAGGGCGGTGGCGAATCCCGAATTGTCGCTGGTGATGGAGAGCGAAGCCGTGCCGGCGTCGCTGGTGCCAGCGTCCGCGCTCGCGTGCACCGAGAAGACGCCGATGCCGTTGGTCGCTTCGAACAACACCGCCACTCCGGTGAGCGGCGCCTTGGTGTTGGCGTCGGTGACGGTGGCGCGGACGAGAAGTGGGTCGCCGCTCATCGGCGCGCGGGCGGCGTTGAAGGGTTCGCCGGTGGCGAGGAAGAGATCGAGCTTAACGCTGGCCGTTGGCGTGCCCGCGTCGGCGCCGCCGTCCACGCCCCCGTCCGCGCTGCCGCCATCGCTGCCGGCGTCGTCGGTTCCACCGTCGTCAATGACCGGTGGCGTTCCATTCAAGAGAAACACCGTTCCGCCGCGCACGGTCTGGCCGTTGGTGGAGAGCGTTCCTTCCACGAGCGCCAGCGCGCCGGGGATGCAGGTGCTCCCGCTGGCGCACATGGTGAAGACCGCCGCACCCGAGCCGTTGCTGTCGAGCGTCACGCTTCCGGGATCGATCGATCCATTCTGGTTGACGGTCAGCGCCACGGTTCCGGAGACCGGAGACGGCGAACCGTTGTCGCTGGTGCGCGAGAAGGCGTGGACGTTGACGATGCCCTTGCCGCCCTGGTCGAGATTCGACTTTGGCGCGTCGATTTGAAGGGTGAAAGTTTTGGGCGAGGAGCAGTGGGCGCAGATCAGGAAAAGAGCGGCAATTCCGAGGTGTTTGCGCATGGAAAAATTATCCGGGTCGCCTGGGGCTCGGGTCAAGTTTTGGTGTATGACGTTGTAGTACGTGGTCCGACGCGGCGATTGATATTTCGCGGTTTTGCTCGACCTCCCAACGAACAAAAAGCGTCAACGAAATGGATTGTAGGTGTGCACCTTGGCGAATTTCGAAAACACGCCCGGATCCTCGGTTATGACCGTAGGTACTTCGTGCTCCAGCATCGTCGCCGCGAGTTGGGCATCGAAGTAGTCCTGCTGGCGAATGCCGTGGGCGGCACAAAGTGCGAGCGTTTGAAGCACCGTAGCGGGGGTAATCGGCAAAACGCTCAGGTAGCGAAGTCGCGCGATGGATTCGATCTTCCGCCGCGCCAACTCGGGCGCATCGGGCGGTTTGCGTTTGGGGCCGGTGAGGTTCGGAAACATTTCGGCAAGGTTTTGCACGGAGACGACCGCTTCGATGGAACCTTGGCGTGCCCACTCCAGCACGCGAAGCGCCGTGAGGTGCCGAGCGTCATCGCTCAGCGTTGCGTAAATCAAGACGTTCGTATCGATGAGACATCTACCGGCGGGTTCGCGCATACGTCTCCCGTCGCGAGAAGCGGCCGTCGAATTTTCCTGGCGAGGAGACGATGGCGTCGCTGGTCTGTCGCTTCTCGAGATACTCCGCGAGCGCGGTTTCGATCAGATTGGAAAGCGAACGACGTTCGCGCTTGCGGAGGGACTGGAGGGCGGCAACGAGTTCGTGGTCGATCGTAGCACTTATATGAGATTTCATAGTACCTAAAATAACATCTTTGGATGCCGCTACGCCATGTGCAATTCCCGAAGTTTTTTTCGAACGTGCAAACACGTTGATAATTGTAACCGTTCAGTTCGTCATGGCCGGGCTTGACCCAGGGCTTGACCCGGCCATCCACGAGGATTTCGATGCACGTGGATGGCCGGCTCTTCGGCCGGCCACGACGACTAGTGTGTCGGGCGACTGGTGTCGAGGACGACTGGTGTGCCGGACGGAACGAATACAAAAAGTCTTCGCGCGCATCTTCGCTGGTGCCGAAGATTAAAAATTTCCGCCCAGCGCAGCGAAAAGATCGTTGCACGCGCCGTCGTGGTTGGCGCCGCAGACCGGCGAGAGCCCGCGCGCGTAACCCACGCGCAGCGCGGTGACCAAGTTGTAGGCCAGAGACAGCTCCCAGCGCAGTTCGCCGCCCACGCCGACTTTCAAGCGCGGGCGATGATGTGGATCGAACGCGTCGCCGGCGTCGGCGAAAAAAGCGGCGTGGAGGCGTCGCAGATAGACCGGAAGCGTCCAGAGCCCGGCGCCGTCGCTCCAGAGTGGAAAGCGATATTCCGCGGATCCAAGCACAACAGCGGATCCCACGAAAGGCACGCCCAGCGCGGGATCGAACGGGTAGCCGCGCAAAGTGAGCGAGCTGGTGTTCGAGGCGCCCGTGAGAAACGAAAGGGGGTCGAGTGGAGCGATTCCGCCAAGCCCGAAGAGTGGACGGCGGCCTGCATCACCCGAGCCGACGCCGCCTGAGATTCGCAACGCCAGGACGTGGTGCAGCGGACGGTCGTCCATCGTTTCGAATGGCAATCGCAGGTAGTGCGCTACACTTGCCAGCAGCAAGCGAGAGGCAAAACCGCGGTTGCTGCCGAGTTTTGGATCCGACGCGCTTGCGGAAAGTCCGACGGTGAAACCCTCTTCGGCGCTGATGGAATTGGGAAAGCGTTTGGCGGAGGCGAATCGCCACGAGGCGGTGAGCGCGGCGGCGCGCCCGAGGACCGGCCTGAAGGGACGCCATTTCGGATCGGGATTTTCGAACAGCGATCGAAACGCCAAATCGTAACGAAGGCTAAGCTCTTGCGCGTGATCGAGTGTGGTGAAGGGTAGAGCGCCGCCGACGAAACCGCGCCACGTATCGTCGACAAAGACGCTCGGCGCGCCAGCTGCGTGCTCGAGATCGCGCGACAGGCCGCTCGACAGATCGATGCGCCACCCGTGGTAGCCGTAGACGAGCGAGAAGCCGGGCTGGCGCGAGGCGAGGCCGCCGAACACGCTGGCGGCGTAGGAGTGAAGCCCCACCACATCGGCGCTGCCGAAGGAGAGGCCGAGCGTGGTGCCGAAGGGATCGACGCCAAGAAACGGGAGGCGGTAACCGGTGAGCAGCGTGGTCAGCGGTGAGTAGGGGCGCGGTGTCGGCGCGGTTTCGTTTTTTTCGGATGCTGCTTCCGGCGAGCGCGTTTCGAGCGACGCTTCGCTTTCCGCGGACGGGATCGGTTGCAATGGATCACGCGGCTCGATCGTCGCCAGCACCAAGTCGTAGCCAATGGCGGAGTAGGTCACGAAGGCGATCTGTTTGCCGTCGGGGCTGGGCGCGGGTTGGAAGGCACCGGCGATTACATTCGTGATCTGTTGCAAACCACCGGTGGCCAGGTCGATTTCGTAGATGTTGGAGATACCGGTGCGATCGCTTGAGAAGTAGAGCGTGCGGCCGTCGGGCGAAAATGCGGGATCAAGTTGCTGAAGGCCGGGCGTGGGATCGGGTGCAATATCGCGTGTGGCGCCGCTTGCCAGATCGAGCAGGCGAATGCGCCATCCAACATTTTGATGCTCCACGAAAGCGACCTCGCGCCCGCTCGGTGATATCCGCGGCGCGGCCACCGGCTCGAGTCCTGGCGGTTGATGAAGCACTCGGATTGTGCTCGCGGTATCGCGCGCGGCGATCACCGTGTGTCCACCGGGCTCGCGCTTCACGAAGGCGATGGTGCCGTCGGGACCCACGTCGGGATCGCTGGCACGCAGGCCCCACGAGAGACGTTGTTCGTTGCCGTGCTGGGGATCGACGCGCCAGAGGTCTTGGTAATTTTCGTATTCGTGAAAAACTTCCGCGCGCGCCACGATCAACATTTTGTCAGGTGCCACCGCAACTTGAGGAGTGCTCACCGTCTCGCTGATGCGGCGAATTTGCGGTGGCGCATTCGCGACGGGCAACGAAATTTCGCGCAACTCGGGTTTTCGATCGGCGCCGTGAAAGGCGTAATAGAGCGCGCCGCCATCCGCCCGCCACCGGGGCGTCTGCGCGATTTCTCCCTCGAGCGTGAGTTGAACGGTTGGCGTTTCACCTTGGGCTCGCACGACGCTGGCCTGGCGCTCCGAATCAGCTGTAATACTTTGTATAAATTCGTCATACATCTCCAGGTAGCTCTCGCCGGTCTGACTTTCGGCGACGGCGTTGAGCGCAAACGGAATGAGTCGCCGGCCGTAATCGTGGCTGATGCCGGCGAGTGCAGCCTCGCCATGTCGTCGCGCGATGAATTCTAAAAACCGTCCGCCATAGAGGTAAGCCGCGGGCCCGCGTGGCCACTCCAGCGGCGAATTGGAAAGCTTGTCGATCGGAAAGAGCCGACCTTCTAGGGCCGCGGCGCGCAGCTGCATCTCCTCGAGCGTACTGCGCGCGCGCCCACCGCCGGAGTTGCGACTCTCCTCGTAAACGGCGAGCCCCTCAATGAACCACAACGGCTGCTGATCGTTGGGGGCGAGAATCTTTCCGAAGAGTGCGTCGATGATTTTCGGAATGCCGCCGATGGTGTCCAGGTGCACGATGTGCGTGAACTCGTGCGAGACGAGGAGCCAGAGCCATTCGTCGAAATCGTTCAGCTCGCCGCGCGAATCGGGCGGCACGCCGTTCAATCGAATCGTGTTGGTGAGAAACGGCGTGGCCGAACCGTTGGCGTCATCGGTGTCGTCGGAGATGACAATTTGCGTGGTGCTCGGTTCGTGTCCGAGGAGCGGCGTGAGTGTGCGGAAGGCGCGCTCGGCGGCGCGGGCGGCGCCTTGCGCGGCCTCGTCTTCGCCCTGGTGAAAGTGAATTTGGAAGTGCGCCGTTTCCAGCGTGCGCCACTGGTAGGCGGGATCGTAGGCCAGCGCAGTGCGTGCAACGAGCGCGCAAGCGAGCACGACGGCGGATCGCATAGAGTGGAAGTTTAGCGCATGGTGGAGCGGAACCCGGAAAACTCCGTCGCGTAGCCGGAATCGGCGTCGAAAATGTGCGTTGCTTCTGTGACGGTATAGGTCCCATCAACGCGCGGGTTGGCTTGGGCGATCTCCACGACGGTGCCGGCGGCGACGGCAGGATTTCCCTGAATGCGTCCATGCGCGGTGATCGAAGTCTTCCCACCGAAAAGATTTTCCTCTTGCCATAACCGCGCGAGCGACTCGCCCCAAATAAGGCGCACGATTGGATCGGCAGCGTGATTGGGCCGCTTGAAAAAAAGCGTGGTGCCGTCGACCCAGAGATGAAAACCGCATTGGGCCGCGCGCGCCGAGAGAAACGCATGATCGGTCCGATTCGATTGCAGCAGAAACGTGTGCACCACGCCGGAGTCATCGACGTCCGCGGAGAGTCCCTGTTCACGCGCGATCTGTACGGCCACATCGGAATCTTTGACGTCGCGAAACGTGCGCGTATGCGTGCCGCGGCGCAGGCGGTGCTGGCGATCCCGCGCTTGCACGATGGCGCGCGTCGGCTCGTTCACGTCGAGATTGGTTTCCAGCTCGACGATTTCGCCGGAAAAAGTTTCGTTGAGTTTTGACGAATGGCCGAGCCGGATCGATAGCGCAGCACCGATGGTGAAGGGGCCGTCGTTGCCCAGCCGGTGATCGAGATCGGAAAGTTGCAGCTGGCAGCGGCTCGGTGCACCGAGCGGATCGACGATGCGCAGTCCGAGCACCGCGGCGGTGAGCGGCTGGTCGAGCGGTTTTCCGTTGAGGAGAATTTGAAAGGCGGCGACGAGTTTTTCGGTCATGCCGCCTGATATTTCGCGTTCTGTGAAAAATGCGTCAGCAGCCACTTCTCGAATCGCAACGTCACGAGATCCGGCATCTCGATCGGCGCCGTGTGCGTGCCCGCCGGAATCATCAAGAGCTCGCCGCCGGGAATCCGCGCCTGCATTTCGCGGGAGAGCCGCGCCGGCGTGAAGTTGTCGCGCTCGCCGGCGATCACCAGCGTGGGCACGTCGACGTTGGGAAGGTGATCAAACGCGCTGTGCTCGGCGGCGTGGCGAAGGATGCCGACGAAGACGCGCGGATCCATTTGCGACAGGTGCTGTAGGTAGGGGAAAAAATCGTCGCGGTGCACGAACTCGCCGTTGAGCTCGAAGCGCATGGCCAACCGAAACGCCAACTCGGTGCCGATGAGCGTGGACCAGACGGCGCGGCCAGCGACGGGCAACCCCTCGAAGGTCGCGGCCACCAGCGGGAATATTTTCTTGGCGATGTCCGAATCGCGAAACGTATCGAGCGGCAATCCGTGCGATCCACAGAGCAGAACCAGGCCTTGCACGCGATCCTTTTGCCGGCGATGAAATTCGAGCGCCACCTGCACACCCATGGAGTGGCCGAGCAGAATGCCACGCGTGATTCCGGCCGCGTTCATGACGGCGGCAAGATCGTCACACAGATCGTCGAACGTCACGCGTGCGAGATCGCTCGGTGCGTCCGACTGCCCGTGGCCGCGGTAGTGCCAGCGCAGGATGCGGTGCTTGTCGCCAAAATCGCGCACCAGATATTTCCAAGCGTAGCCGTCGCAACCGATGCCGTCGCAACAGATCAGCGCGGGCGTGTCCGCGTCTTCGGGTCCGCACACGCGCCAAAAAAGTCGCGTGCCGTCCGCGCCGTTCGTGAAGTCTTCGCGGTAGTCGATGAGCCCGACCGCGTCCTCGCTCAAGAGTTGTCGATTAATTGCCATCGACAACTCTTGCCGTTGAAGGGTCGGGCCGCCGCCCGCCCCTCTGCGCCGAGTGAATCGGCGCATGTGCTGCGCAGGTTAGAAACGCCGCCGGCCCGGATGGAGGCGCTGGAAGCGCTCCGTCGGACCTCGGGCTCACCCCACCCGCCGCCGCGCTCAAGATTGCGTGTCGGACTGAAGAGCTGGCGATTAATCGACAGCTCTTCATTGCTCTTCCAATTTATATTTTTCGATCTTGAGAATCAGATTCGAGCGGCTGACGCCCAACTCGCGCGCCAACTTCGATTTGTTCCAGTGCGTGCGGACGAGTCCCTGGTGAATCATTTCGCGCTCGAGCGATTCCACCGCGTTTTTCAGGCGTCCGTGCATCTTGAGCGGGCCTTCGTCTTTTTCCGCGACGCCGCTGGCCTCGCGCAGCCGCGCGCTGATCGCGGAGGGCTCAATCGCACCTTCGCCGGGCGCGAGGACGAGCATGCGCTCGATCTCATTTTCCAACTCGCGGATGTTTCCGGGCCAAGTGTAGTCGCAAAGAATTTGCAGCGATGCGGGCGAGAGCGTTCGCGGGACGCCGTTGCGCGCGTGCTTCTCTAGGAAATGTTCGATGAGTAGCGGGACGTCGTCCCGGCGTTCACACAGGGGCGGCACCACCACGCGAATCACGTTGACTCGGTAGTAGAGATCTTCGCGAAACAGTCCGCGCGAGACGAGATCGCCAACGTCATGACGGCTTGCCGCGATGACGCGCACGTCGGCGGTTTGTGGTTGGCTCGTTCCCAGCGGCGTGAAAATTCCTTCTTGAATTGCGCGCAGCACTTTCACCTGCAACGCCGGCGAGAGGTCGCCAATTTCGTCAAGCAAGAGCGTTCCGCCGTCCGCGGCTGAAAAAAGTCCGCGCCGATCGCGCAGCGCGCCGAGAAACGCGCCCTTGACGTGTCCGAAGAGCGCGCTTTCGATCAACTGATCCGACGTGGCGCTGCACGTCTGCACGAAGAAGGGGCGGTCGTGCCGCGGCCCATTGTCGTGAATGGCCCGCGCCAGAAGCTCTTTCCCGGTTCCCGCTTCGCCTTGCATCAGCACCGCGGATTCGGAGTCCGTTACTTTTTCTAGCAGACGAAAAATCTCCGCCATCGGCGCGCTCTTGCCGACCACTTTGGCGAAGCGATTCTGCTCACCGAGCGCGCGCTCGAGTCGCTGCACCTCGGCTTCTTGTCGCGCGGAAACGGTGTCGAAGGCGGAAATTTCGTTCGAGCCGAATTGCATCAGATCGCTCAATCGTTCCACTTCGCTCGCCGTCATCACCGGAATCCGCTCGACGCCGCGTTCCACGTCACTGGCCTGCGGATTCAACTGCACGATGCGTTCGGCGATGCGCGCCGCCTGCGCGGGCGTTGGTTTGTCACGCGCCACGCCGCAGCAAAAAATCGATCCCTCGTACTCGCCGCCGAGGTGCACCGGCGCGCCCACGATGTTGAAGCCCATGTGGCACTCATGCGTGGTGATGGTGCGCAGCTTGGGGTTTTGCTTGAAGCGATCGTTAATGACGCGGATGGAAGCGTTGCAGCGCTTGAACCCTTCTTTGGAAAAGAGGCTCAGACGGCAGATGTCATTTTGCGGCGGCGTGATTTCGCCCTTGGCGTGATCCAGGACGTAACCGCTCTTGTCGGTGAACGCGAGCTCCACGCGCCACCAGCGACGGATGACGTCTTTGAGCATCACGATCGTGTGCAGGTTGCGGTAACGGTCGTAGCCCAGCATTGCCTTTGACTCTAGCTTTCGCGCGCAACGGGCGCCAACGGCGGCTATAAACGGTGTTCAATGTCGCACGGTCACGCGCACACGCATTCGCACCGCGCTTCGGAGGCGCAAAACCTCACCGCGACGTTGGCGCTGGTGGTGGCGGTTTTGGCGGCCGAAGCGATCGGTGGATGGCTCACCAACTCGCTAGCGCTGCTCTCCGACGCTGCACACATGCTGACCGACGTGAGCGCGCTGGTGTTGTCGCTGATGGCGTTGCGCTTCGCGCGTCGACCCGCGGATGAGCAGCGCACCTACGGCTATCACCGCTGGGAAATTTTGGCCGCGCTCTTCAACGGCGCCGCGTTGCTGGTGCTTTCCATTTTGATCGGCTGGTCGGCCTACCATCGCCTGGCCGCGCCGCCGGAAGTGCAAGCGAGCAGGGTGATCATTTTCGCTGGCGTTGCTTTTCTCGGCAATGGTGCCGGTCTTCTCTTGCTGGCGCGCGTGCGCGGCTCGCTCAATGCCCGCGCGGCCTACGTGCACATTCTCGGCGACACCTTGGCGTCGCTTGGCGTGATCGTGGCGTCGCTGGTGATGCGTGCCACGCATTGGTTTTGGCTCGATCCGCTGCTCTCGATTGGCATCGCGCTCTTTATCGTGGTGGGCGCCGTGCACATCGTTCGCGAGGCGGTGGATGTACTGCTGGAAGCAGTACCGGGACATTTGCAATGTGCGTCGATCACCGCGGACATGCGGACTGTGGCGGGCGTGGTGGCGGTGCATGACCTGCACGTGTGGACCATCACCAGCGGAATGGTGGCGCTCTCCGCGCATGTGGTGGTAGAGAAAAACGCACTCGAGAAAAGCGACGCGGTGCTCCTCGCGCTCAAGGAGCGGCTGCACCAGACACACGGGATCGATCACACCACGATCCAGATTGAGTCCGCGGCCTACGCGCACGCTTCGGGCGACGACGTGCATCCGTGAGAATCACGGGCGGTGAATACCGTGGTCGCACGCTCGATGTTCCCAAGGTGGGAACACGGCCCACTTCGGACCGTGTACGACAAGCGATCATGAATGTACTCGGTCAGCGTTTCGAGGGAGCGCGCGTGCTGGATCTCTACGCGGGCTCTGGTGCGCTGGCCTTGGAGACGCTTTCACGCGGCGCGGCGCGAGCGACGCTGGTGGAAAATGCGTCGGTGGCGTTGCGATGCATCGAAGCGAACGTGGCGGCGCTTGGCTGTGGCGATCGTGTTGAAATTCACCGTGGTGACGCTTTGGCGATGCTGGCCGCTGATAATCGAATGTATGACTTTGTATTCGCCGACCCACCGTATGCTTCGCGGGCGTTGATGGCGATCGCGCTGGCGGCCGCGCCACGCCTTGTCGAGCGTGGACGACTGACCGTGGAACACGATCGCCGCGAGGATGCGCCCGCGTTGGTCGGTGCGCTGGTGCGCATGGACGATCGCCGTTATGGCGATACCGCGGTTGCGATTTACGGACTCGCGGCTGACTTGCGATAAGATCACGCGATGCCCCGCCGCGCAATTTACCCTGGCAGTTTCGACCCGCTGACCAACGGACATCTTTCGATCATCCACCGCGCGCTGCGGCTCGTCGACGAGCTCGTGGTGGCCGTGGTCGGCAATCCGAAAAAGGCTCCGCTCTTTCCCGTCGACGAACGCAAGGCGCTCATCCGTGGTGCCATCGAAGCCAGCGCACCCGAGCTCGCGTCGCGCGTGGAGATCGATCACTTCGAAGGACTGCTCGTCGACTATCGCGCCAAAAAAGGCATCCCGACGATCTTGCGCGGCCTGCGCGCGGTGAGCGATTTCGAATACGAATTTCAAATGGCCAACATGAATCGCAAGCTCGACGCCGAGTTCGACACCATCTTCATGATGACTGGCGAGGACTACTATTTCATCTCGTCGCAGCTGGTTCGCGAAGTGGCCGCGCTCGGCGGCGACGTGCGGGGTCTCGTGCCGCCCAACGTTTTTGCCGCGCTCGCTGCCCGTTTTCCACTCTTGCTGAGGCACAAGTGAGCAGCCTGTCGCGTCGTGCGCAGGCCGTGAAGCCGTCGGTCACGCTGGCCATCACCGCGCGCGCAAAGGCCTTGCAACGCGCGGGCGTTGATCTGGTGCAGCTCGGTGCCGGCGAGCCGGATTTCGACACGCCCGCACACATCAAGGATGCAGCCAAAGCCGCGCTCGACGAAGGCTTCACCAAGTACACGGCCACGAGCGGAATTCCCGAGCTGAAGTCCGCCATCGCGGCGAAGCTGTTGCGCGATCAGGCGATGACGTACGGTCCCGACGAAATCATCGCCACCGTGGGCGCCAAATTTGCGCTCTATACATTTTGTCAAGCCATGCTCGACGACGGGGACGAGGTGGTGATCCCCACGCCGGCCTGGATGAGCTACGCCGACATGGCCGGACTCGCTGGTGGCCGCGCGGTTTTCGTGCCGTGCCACGCCGAGGACAACTTCGCCATCGATCCCGCGCGACTCGCCGCGGCGCTCTCCCCACGGACGCGCGCCATCGTGCTCTGCTCGCCGTCCAATCCACACGGCGGCGTGTTGTCGCGCGAAAATCTCGCCGCCGTGGCCGAGGTACTACGCAAGCAGAACTGCTGGATCATCACCGACGACATTTACGAAAAGCTGATTTACGGCGGCCGGCGCTTCGAAAACATTCTCTCGGTCGCCCCCGACTTGAAGTCGCGCACGGTGATCGTCAACGGCGTCTCGAAGGCCTACGCCATGACCGGATGGCGCATCGGTTATGCCGCAGGCCCGCGTGATCTCATCGCCGCCATGGGGCGCATCGCCGACAACGCCACCTCCAATCCAAACTGTATCGCGCAACGGGCGGCCGTCGCCGCGCTCGACGGACCGCAGGACGAAGTCGAGCGCATGCGCGTGGAATTCGATCGGCGACGGGCCTTCGTGGTGGAGCGGCTGCGCCAAGTGCCAGGTGTACACTGTACCGATCCGGGCGGCGCCTTCTACGCTTTCCCCGATGTGCGCGCCGCGCTGGACATGCAACATCGCGGTGATCGAATCGGCTCCAGCGTGCGGCTCTGCGAAATTCTCCTCACCGATTTCGGTCTGGCCATCGTTCCCGGCGCGCCGTTCGACGCGGAAGGTTTCGTGCGCATCTCTTTCGCAGCGTCGATGCCCACGTTGAAAAAGGGCATGGATCGATTCGAGACGGCGCTGAAATCGTTCGCGCGGTAGCCGAAACGGTTGTTATCGCCGGGCTCGGGTCGGCCATGACCGCTTACTGTCCCTTCGGAAATTTTGGCCGCTCTCCTCGGTGGTGGTAGCTTTTGTGGGTGAATCGTTACCGCTCGTTTGCGCTCCTAGTTTTGGCGCCACTTGCGCTGCTGTCGGCCTCCTGCCAACAGCACGTGGTGCAGGCGCACCCCGACGCGTACGCTGGCGTCGGTCTCGATCTCGGCGCGAATCCCGAGGGACCAGTGGTGCGCGCGGCCATCGACGGTGGCGCCGCGCAGCACGCAGGTTTTGCGGGTGGCGAACGAATCGTGTCCATTAACGGCATTCCTACACGCGGCATGGCTTTGGCCTCCGCCGTGGCCAAGTTGCGCGGCGCGCCGGGGACGGCGGTGGAAGTTCTCTACGACGACGCCAAAGGAAATCGGCAGCGCGTGCGGCTTGTGCGTCAGCCGATTCGCAAGGAGGGCGAGGGTTATGTGGCGCACTAGGAGGCAGTCGGAAAAACGCCCACGAAACGAGGCGAGCGAGCGTGGTGTAGCTCCGAGGCGGACCGAGGACCGCCCGCAGACGCACTTTTCGGTGCGTCGAGGACGGACCGGAAGGTCCAACGAAGGAGATGCGCCGCGCTCGCTCGCCGCAGTCTGGGCATTTATCCGACTGCCTCCTGGCACGGTGGTCGTGATCCTGCTGCTCTCCGTGTCCGCGCGCGCCGAGGAGAAGCGCTTTGGCGCCGCGCTGCGTGGGACATTTTTTTCAGGCTATCCCGATCTGCTCAGCGTCACGGCGACCGCTTGGTGGCGGCCGATCGTGATCGAAGCGGAAGCGTGGACCTTGCCAGCCACCGATTCGCGCGACCGCAACGGTGCCACTGGATATGCGGCCCGCGCGGGCATGCTCTTTTCCATCAGCGACATGCGCGATCAGCGCGGCTTTGGCGCGACGGTGGATGCGCCGCTGATGGTGGGTTTCGAGCAGCACAAGAGCCTCCGCTCGCCCGGTTGCGGCGATGCGAGCGTGAACTGCCTCGGCGTGACGGCCACCGCATCACTGGGATGGTCGTTTTATTTCGCGCAGCACTTTGGAGTTGGTGCGCAGGTTTCGTTTGGATGGCTCTACGAGCTTTTGCCAGGGACGGCGGCGACCGATCCGAAGACCGTGGCGCGCGACGACGTGTTGAAGCCGCGCACCGACTTTCTCGGCGCGCTCTCGCCGATCGGCCGGCTGTCGGCTGGGGTTGTTTTTTAGGCGCCGTTACAGCCGGTGAATCTGCATCATGCTCGCGCCGAGCGTGGTGCGATCGGGCGGCACCGCGCTCGCAATCACCACCGCTTCCCCGCGCGTCGCGAGGCCAGCCGCCACCAGCCGACTCGAGATGTCGTGAATCATCACGTCGGTCGACTGATACGGCTCCGGCACCAGAAACGCCGTCACGCCCCAGTAGAGCGCCATGCGCAGATACGCTTCCCGTCGCGGCGTGAATGCCAGAATGCGCGCATGCGGCCGGTATTCCGCGATCTGCCTCGCCGTCTCTCCGGTGCGCGTGTAGACGCAAATCGTCCCGATGGAGAGCTGCCCCGCGGCGGCCGCGCAGGCTTTCGCAACGGCCGTGGCAAATGTCGACTCGCCGCGATCGAGCATCGGATCGGGCAGCGCCTGGTAGCGCGCACTGCGCTCGACCTCGGTCAGAATGCGCGCCATCTGCTCTACCGACTCCACGGGATACGCGCCCGCCGCCGTTTCCGCTGAGAGCATCACCGCATCGGCGCCATCGAGAATAGCGTTGGCCACGTCGGAAACTTCCGCGCGCGTGGGGGAGGGCGCTTCGATCATCGACTCCAACATCTGCGTGGCGACTATGGCGATCTTGCCGTGAAAGTTGGTGCGCTCGATGGCGGTTTTCTGAATGAGCGGTACGCGCTCCAGTGGCATCTCCACGCCCAAGTCGCCGCGCGCGATCATCACGCCCTCCGCCGCGATGGCGATCTCCTCGATGCGATCGACCGCTTGCGGTTTTTCGAGTTTGGCGATCACGGGGATCGTCGAAGCGTGGCGCCGCACCATGCGGACATCATCGGCGCTACGCACGAAGCTGATCGCCACGTAGTCGATGCCGAGCGAAAGTCCGAAAAGAAGATCGTCCACGTCCTTTTCGGTGAGCGCCGGAATCGACACCGCCGTGCCGGGCAAATTGATGCCTTTGTGATCGGTGAGCAGGCCGCCATGCAAAACGCGGCACTGCACTTCGGTTTTTTTCACCCGGAGAACCTCGAGACGTAGGCGACCGTCGTTGAGCAGAATCGGATCGCCCTTTTTGACGTCGCCGGGAAGGCCCTCGTAGGTGCAGGGAATGCGTCCGCCGTTGCCATGTGCGGTGGAAACGGTGAGCGAGACTTCATCGCCGTCTTTGAGAATCATCTTGCCGCCGCGCAATTTTCCGACGCGGATTTTCGGGCCTTGCAGATCGAGCAGAATCGCCACCGGTCGACCCGCGCGTTCACTGGCGGCGCGCACCATGTCCGCCGAGGCGCGGTGATCTTCGTGTGTGCCGTGCGAAAAATTGAGCCGCGCGACATCGACGCCCGCGGCGATGAGCCGCTCGATGACGGCGGGTGTGCAGGAAGCAGGTCCGAGCGTGGCGATGATTTTGGCTTTGCGCATTGGCGTTCGAGCCTAGGAGCGCGCCTGGGCCAAGTCCAGTTCTGGGCGGTGAACGGCTAGGCGATTTTCGTGCAGCCGCGTCCGGCGGCCTTGGCAGCGTAGAGCGCCTCGTCGGCGGCTGCACACAATGCGTCGGCTTCGACCACGCCTTGGCGCTCGGCGATTCCTACCGAGGCATCGAGCGGAACGCCTTGTTCAGCGGAGCGTTCCTTCAGCGCCGCGCGTACGCGTTCCGCCAACGCGCCGGCTTCCGCGCCGCGGGTGTGCGGCAAGAGCAACACAAATTCATCGCCGCCAAATCGCGCGGCGAAATCGGTGGCGCGTCGCTGCTCGCGGAGCACATCGCTCACCACCTGCAGCGCGCGGTTGCCGGTGGCGTGCCCGCGCGCATCGTTGAGGGCCTTCAAATTATCCACGTCAAGCATCGCGCACGCGAGCGGTGTGCCGTAGCGACGTGCCCGCTGCACCTCTTCGTCGAGTCGCGCGCGGAAGGCCCGCAGATTCGGCAGGCCTGTCAACGCATCGGTGTCCGCCAGCGAGCGAAGTTGCTTGTGCTGCGCGGCCAGCGCCAGCGTGCGCTCGAGCCGCGCGAGAAGCTCCTCGGGCGAATAGGGTTTCTCCAAAAAATCCGCGGCGCCAAGCGCCAAGGTGCGGACTTTGGTCGACGTGTCGCTGCGCCCGGAAATGACCACCACCGGAATCCCGCGCGTTCGCATGTCGTCGTGAAGTTGCAAAAGAACCGAGACGCCATCGCGGTCGGGCAGCGTCAGATCGAGGAGAACCAGATCGGGTTGATGCTCGAGGCAAAGCCGCAAACCCGCTTCCCCAGTGGCCGCCGCGAGGATTTCGTGATCGGTACTGAGTATATCAGCCATCAGATCGCGTGTGTCCGCGTCGTCCTCGATGTGCAAAACCAGCGGTCGCTCGCGCGGAACTTCCGAAGCCGCAACAACGGTGCGCACCGACCGCCGCCGGCGAATCCACAATCCACGGGCCCGCGCGGCAATTTCGTCTGCATCCTCCGTGGTCGCTGCTTCCGCGCCGAACTCCGCCAGCGAAAGCGCGCCCGGCCCGACCGCCAACACCAGGCCTCCCTGCTCGTGAATTCTGCGAGCGAGCGCTGGCCTGGCCACTGCGATGGCCTGCGGTCGCAGCGCCCAACGCTGCGCCAGATCGTCGGGCGTGATCTCCTCGACCAAGAAACCGTGCGCCAAGAGCCGCGCAGCCAGGCCAGCGGGCCAAGCCTTGTCTGGCGGACGAACGAGGAGGAGCGTAGGCGTCACACCCTAGTTGTTGGGATTCCCTGCCGAGGGAGCAAGGAAGGCGATGTGGTGCGACGTAGGCGCGGGTGGTGTTACCTACGGAAACCCGCGCGACGGCCGCCGGTCGTCGGCGCGCGCAGTTGCGGCGGTGCCTCCAACGCAAGTTGGTACCACTGCTCGGCATAGGCATCCATCTTCGGCTTCTTGCCGTTGCGCAGCCGCTCCAAGTTCTGCTTGAGCCGCTCGTCCGCAGGAACTTTTTCGGCGCCGCGTGCCAACACCGCGATCGCCTTTTCATGCGCGCCGAGTTTCTCGAGACACCAGCCGTACGTGCTCCAGAGCATTCCTTCTTTGCTGTTGGCGCGCACCGCTTCTTCGAAAGATTTTTCGGTCTGCACCAGATCTTTTTTTCGATAGGCCAAGCAGCCGAGCATGCAGCGCGCAATCCAGTGCTTGATGAACGACTTCGAAAGATGCGGCAGCGCGGCGTCGTAGTCTTCGCGCCAGTAGAGGAAAACGCCGAGTTGCGCGTGCACGTTGCTCGTCACCAAGAATTGCCAGCGGCCCAAGGGAAAGCCGGTTTCCAGAATGCGGACGGCACGATCGATTCGCGAATCGCGATCTTTTTTCGACGTTGGTGGTGCGCCCATCAACTCTTTTTGCGCGGCCAGGAGGAGCGCCTCGAGCTGTTTCATCGAGCGGCGCGCAAGCAGAATGTAGGTGACCACCGCGGCGACGAGGCCGGGCAAGAGAGCTTCCCAAGCCACGTGCACGATGAGCCCGCGAAAGAGCGAGAAGGTAGCGACGCCAGCCGCAAGAGACAGAAAGAGGTTGATCATGGGTTACCTGTTCGAGTGGTGGCCCTCCCCGGAATTGAACCGAGACTCCCGTGAAGGAAACAGATTTTGAGTCTGTCGCGTCTGCCAGTTTCGCCAGAGGGCCGTACGGGCGGCTCTTAGCATAGTGGAGAAAAACGTTCCAGCCTGCGGAAAGCGGGTAAGGCGGGGAATCGTTTCCCAGTTCTACAGCGGTTGCTCGATCTGACACTCGTGTCTCACTTTTGAGAATTCTCTCGCAAATCAGCTCCGACCTCGAGGCATCTCCGCACTCTGTGGACAGTGATTGGCATGCGTCTTGAAGTTGTGAACCTCGAAACTCTGGTGGGGAGACGACGCATGCGGATTTGGTTCCTAACGGTTGTCTTGTCTGTTGCCGGTTGCATGTCGGCTCCACCTTCCGCCACGCGATACGCTCCCGGCGAGGCGGCGAAAGACACGAATGGCGGTGGAACGACAGCACCCGGAGACGGCAGCAGCGATGCCGGAGCGGCGAGGTGTGCAACTGCTTCCGAATGCGGGCTGGGAAGAACGTGCCGCGCAGGCGATTGCGTCGACTTGCCGCCCGAGCAGCACTCGGACCCCGCGGGAACGCCGCCCGTCGCTTCGCCGCACGATGTATGGGCCATCGCCAACGACAGCGACGTCGCCCGCATCAACATTGCGTCGCGCGCGGTCGATGTCGCCACCGTTCCAGCAGGCGTGAAAGGCCTCGCGGCGTTGCCTGATGTCGACGCGGCCGTGGCGTTGTCGCCGGGAAGCCAAGCGATCGTTGCCATCGAGGATGTCGGTGCGCCGCGCGTTCAGCCTCTCGGACGCGACTACGACACGCTCACGCTTTCGCCAGATGGAAGCTGGGCCTTGGCCTGGTCGCGATCCTTGAGCGGCACGCCTTCGGGGATCTCTACGGCCGCGCTCGTTGATGTTGCTGCACTGCGCGCTGGAACGCACGCCGTCTACGAGCGGGCCAGCGGTTACCGTACCACCGACGCGTTCTTCCGCGTGCAGAATGGAAAAGCGATTCGTGCCGCGCTGCTGGCGAAGGATGGGCTCAACATTTTCGATTTGCAGAACCTGGCTGCGCAAGCGCTACCGCAGCATGTGGCACTGCCCGCCGACGTCTCCGCGGACGTGACCGCGCGCTCTGCACTGCCGACGCCTGACGGTCGTTTCTTGATTTTGCGCGCCAATGGGTCCACGGCGCTGACCGCGATTGATCTCGACGCGGCGCCGCCTGTTGCGGTGAAGATTACGTTGCCGGGTGCACCGACAGATCTGGCGGTGTCGGCGGACGGTACGCAAGCGGTTGCGGTGCTGCGCTCAGAGGGAAAAGTCATCATTGCGCATCTTCCCGCTGATCTCACGAATGCAGCGGGTCTTACGATTATCGATGCTGGCGGCCGGCGCATTGGCCAGGCTGTGCTCTCGGGAGGATCCGCCGCCGCGGGCCTTGGTCCTTACGCGCTGCTCTTCACTGGCGCCGAGGCAATTGACCAGCTCACGCGCCTCGATCTCGCCAGCGGCACGCTAATCGATTACGCGCTACCCAAGAGCGTCGCCGCCGTGGCTGCTTCGCCCGATGGCCGAACCGTCGTGGTCATTCATCAGGCCGAGTCGAATTCTTCCGCGACCGATCCCTATGAGCGCCAGGTCGCGCTCCAACAGGGCTATTCGCTGCTCGACGTCAACACTGGCCTGTCGGCGTTGCAACTCACCGGCGAGGTGCATCCGCGCTCAGTGGTCTTCGCGGCGGCGGAAGGATTCGCGGCGCTTCTTTTGGTGCCGACGTCGGGCGAGAGCAGCGTGGCCGCACTCGATCTCAGGAGTCTCGTGGCGCGTCCGATTGGGCTGGAGTCGCCCGCGCTCTTTCTCGGGCCGATCCCGCCAGTGCCGGGTGACCCGGCCAGTGGCCGCGGCGTTTTCGTCTCGCAAGAACACGCGGCCGGACGCATTTCATTTCTCGCACTGGATTCGCTGGCCATTCAGACGGTCACGGGTTTCGAGCTCAACGGTCAAATCGGGCAGTAGGAAACGGAGAATTCACGATGTCGATTTTGTCGAAACAAGCGTTCATCGCAACAGCAGCGATGCTCGCGCTGAGCGCCTGCGGTGGCCGCCGTGCACGGTTCGACGTGGCGCTGACGTCGCTTCCTCCGCTGGGCGCCGCCGGCGCGATTTACTACGCCACAAGCGATGCGCGGCTGGTGCGCGTCGATCCCGCGGTCCCGTCCTCGAGTTCGCAGCGGCTCTCCGGCGTGCCGGTGGAGATCGACGCTCTGCCAGATGGTGTGGTGGTGCTCTCCAGCGCGGCCAAATCGCTCGATCGTTTTGACGCTACGGGAAAACCGGTGACGACGCTCGCGCTCGGTGCGTCATTCGGGCGGTGCGCTTTCGCAACGGATTCGCTCTATGCCGTCTGCACTTATGGCGCCTCGTCGCCCCATGCGGGCGTGCGCAACCTCAACGAAGTCGCCGTCGTCGATCTCGCCGGCAACACCGTTCGCAAGTTGGTTCTCGACACCTCCAGCCTGTCTCCGTCGGCAGTGGTTTTTTCGCCGAGCGGGGCCGCGCCCCGTTACGCCGCGGTGCTCCTCACCGGCGGCGTTGCGGTAATCGATCTGGCGCACCCCGATCGTCAGGTGAAGCTCGATCTCACGCTCGGCGGCGCCACGCTCGTTCCGGCGCATGCGGTTTTCGGCACCGACGCGCTGCACCTCTTTCTTACGGCGTCAGGTTCGGACGATGTTTTCGCCATCGCGCTGACGCAAGCCGCGGACGGCACGCTCTCGGGGCACATCAACTTTCTCGCGGGAGGCCGAGGCCCGCGCGCCATAGCCACGATCGCATCGGCATCAAACTCGGTTCTCGTCGTCTACGCTTCGGGTGATGCGGCGCTTCTCGATGCCGACGGCCGCTCGGAAAATGAGCTGCGCGTTTCACTCGCGCAAGCAGGAAGCGGCATCACCGTGCTTGGTCTTCCTTCGTCGGCGCCCTCGGGCGCGCCTGCGTTTCCCGTCGTGCTGCTCACCGGAACCGGCGATGCGGCCTACCTTTGGGACCTCGGCGCGCGGACGCTCGGCACCGTTCCGCTCGGCGCGCCGTACCGTACCGAGGCCTTGCTCACGAGCGGACTGGCACTCTTCAGCCACGCCGCATTGCCGTTCCCGGACGGTGCCGCGCCCGCGCTGACCACGCTCGCCATCGTGCGTGACAGCGCTAGCGCCAAGCTCCACGCTAAGCCGCACACCGTTGAGTTGGATCAGCCGCTGGTCACGAGCGCGTTGGACGCCGATGGGGGCGCGCAACTTTTTGTCCTGCGCGATGAGCCCGCGTTGTGGCGCTTGCCACTCGGAAGCGCCGTACCGGATTCGGTCCAGCTCGACACGCAGCCGAGGTCGGTCGGTCTCGCGGGAAACTTCGCCTACGCCGACGCCGCTGATCCGTTTGGTGATGTCACCGTGATTCCGCTCGGCGATTTTCAACGCGGCTCCGCCCGGCGCATTGCTGGTTTCTTGCTCATGGGCGTCGTCGACGCCGCCTCGGGGGATTAACCATGGCTAGACAAATTGTCGTTGCAGCGCTGGCGATGATTGCTTCGGCAATCGCCCACGCGGACGAGGTCGCCGATCCGCTGAGGCTCGAGGTCGGTGTTCGGCAACAGATCGTGCGATCGCCGGGATTCGATTTGGCCTCGGACCAGAGCACCTTCCCCGCGTTTCATTTGGCGAGCACTTACGAATTTGACTGGTCGCCCGTCGAGATTGGTGTCGCGTACGACTACGCGGGATCGAGCGGCGCGCTCTTCGTCAGCAGCAACGCGAGCATTTCGGCCCACGAAATGTTCGCGACCGGCACCATGCGTTTTCGGCGCAGCAAACGATTCGAACCAACGGCCGCGCTCGAGCTCGGAATGGTCGCAGGGCATCTGGGGTTGAATGAGGATCTCGCGACCGCGCGCGGCGGCTGGGCCTTTGGCGTTGCCGCGGCAGCGCTCGCCGGTGTGGACATGCGTCTCAATAATCCCGAGCCGGGACAATGGCGGATTTCGCTGGAGGGCTCAGTCGGCTATCTTCTCGCGCGGCCGCTCTCGTTCACGCCGGGGTTCGAACGGGCCACTGCTTCCGCTGGTTCAGGCGCGGCAATTCCGACCACCAACACCACGCCTGGAAAAATTTCGATTTCTGGCCCGGTCGCTCACGTTGCCTTAGCAATGCGATTTTAGGCCCTTTTAAAAATGGCTCGCGCACTTGTATCGTGAAGAGGAACCGACTCGTTCCATCAACAATGTCTCGATTCCTTCTTCTTGCGCTCGCGCTTCTTCCAATGGCCTGTTCTCTCGATGGGAGCGGTGGCGGGGCCCTGTGCGCGGTGTCGTCCGACTGCGCCGCGGGCCAGGGCTGCGTGAGCGGCGCTTGTGTTGCGTCCGTCGCGCAATGCACCCAAGACAGCAATTGCAGAGATGGCTTCGTCTGCCGCGCCAAGCAGTGCGTCACCGGCGACGGCGGTGTCGAAGATGGCGGTGCCATTGAAGACGGCGGCGTGATCGAGGACGGCGGAACAAGCGATGCCGGAACGAACGACGGCGGGACTTGCACCAGTGACAACTGGGCCGGTTACGCGCAGGAGTTTTTCGCGAAGAGTTGCACGCCCTGTCACGCGTTCGAGAGCGACTACAGCGCGGTTCATAGTGGGGCTGGCAGCATCGGCTCGAGAATTCAGAGCGGGAGCATGCCGCGCGGTGCGACGCTTTCGACGGCCGACAAGAAGCGGATTTTGGCGTGGCTCAAATGCGGGGCGCCGCAGTAGCGGCCGATCGGTCGATATTTGCGCCTCGCCCTCGACGCGAACTCTTGCTTGACCGTGTCCACTGACGGTGATTAGCGTGAGTTGTTTCCACTTCTTTCGGGAGCAGCTAATGACGTCTCGCTACACTTGCTTTTTTCTGGTTTTCGGGCTCATCGCCTGCAATCCGCTCCCGAAGAAGGGTTGCCCCGACGGCTCGACGTGCGGTTCCGGCGTAACCGATTCCGGCGTAACCGATGGCGGCGCAGGCAGTGACGACGGAGGCACCGACGGTGGGACGGATGGCGGAACCTCTCCGCTTGGCGGAGCCTGCGCTTCGACCGCAGATTGCTTCGAGGGCACGGGACGCTTCTGCGGTACGCCGCAGCAGACCTTTGTAGGCGGCTATTGCGTTTCGTCTTGCGACGGAGCGAAGGCGGGTTGTCCGGCTAGTGGGACGTGCCTCTTGCCGAAGCTCAGTGCCGACGCCGGTGCGGCCGACGCGGGTGTCTGCTACCAAAAATGTGCTTCCAATGCCGACTGCACACGGTCGGGCTATTTCTGTTTCCAATCCGGGACGGGCGAGACGGCGTGCTATCCCGGTTGCGGCATCCAGCCGGATCCGACCGCGTATTGCGCCAACCTGCACGGTGCTGGATCGACCTGCGACACCCCAAGCGGCGCGTGCAATCCGCCCCCGGGCGCGCGTTCTGAGGGCCAAGGCTGCAGCGCGGCGAACAATTGCACGTCCGATCTGACCTGCATCACCCTCGATGCGGATCCGAAAAGCGCGAAACGTTTTTGCGCCAAGAGCTGCAATGGCAGCGGCCCCGATGGTGGCGATGGCGATTGTGGCAGTCCCGGAGGCACGACGGGCTTGTGCGCACTCGGCCAGCCCAATAAGCCTCCGAATCTCTGCGCCTATCTTTGCAGCAGCACCAGCACCTGCCCCGACGGAACGGTGTGCAAGACGGCGGGCGGCACGGATACCTATTGTTTGCCGTAGCGCGCCCAGCGGTTCTCTTTTCGCTCCTCGCCTGTACCGTCTCGCCGCCGCCGGGCGCCGCATCCGACGCGGGTACGCGGGCCTTCGCCTTGGACGCCGGCCCGCAGCCGGAGGACGATTGGTGCATGCCCGGCGGCGGCGGTTGCCTCTCGTCGCTCGCTTGCGTTCCCATCGATGCCGCGCACGACGTCGGGTTCTGCTCGCCGATCTGCACTGCCGAAACCGCCGTCACTCGTTGTAGCGGCGGCAAGCGTTGCGCCCTCCCGCCCGGCGATTCGCGTGGCGTGTGTCTCGACCTGGCCACCAACGGCGCGGCATGCGCTCCGGACTTGCGGCGCTTTTGTGATCCCGCGACGCACAGCGATTGCCTCCTCTTGCAACAAGGCGACGCCACGGGAATCTGCTTCACGCTCTGCCACCTGAAAGCGCTCAAGATTGAATGTCCCGATCCGCAACGTTGCATGGGCCTGCTCGGCGACCCGACGTTGGGGGTTTGCCTAGCGGTTGCTGGCACCGGAAAACGCTGTGGTCTTGACGTTCAGACACTCTGCGACGTTGGCGACCTTTGCGTGGGCGAGCAGCTTGCAAATGGGAACAGCAGCTTTAGCTGCGTGGTGGATTGCACCAGCTCGGGCGTCTGCGACGGAGCGGCGAAATGTACGGTGCTCTCCGACGGCGCGACGAAGGGGTGTCTTTAGCCGGAAAACCACAATTGCCGTTACCTGCGACGGCCGATCGCGGGCCGTCTACTTCGGTGCTTGCCGCGCATGTTGGAAGCGCGGCCGGCCCGATTTGTGGCGCTGGAAGCGCCCGATCACATAGCGGGCTTGCCGCGCATGTTGGAAGCGCGACCGGCCCGATTTGTGGCGCTGGAAGCGCCCGATCACATAGCGGGCTTGCCGCGCATGTTGGAAGCGCGACCGGCCCGATTTGTGGCGCTGGAAGCGCCCGATCACATAGCGGGCTTGCCG
>JAHFDP010000036.1 GCA_023248955.1 Deltaproteobacteria bacterium | reverse complement strand
CCCGTGAGCACCAGTACGCGGTTGTCGCTCACCTGGGCGAAGCCGGTTCCGATGGCCAGGTGATGCTCCGCGCCGCCTGCAACGTAAACCAGCTCACCCGGTCGCAGCGCCGAGAGAAATGGCGTGTGTCCGGTCCGCACGCCAAAGCCCCCCTGCAATCCGGGCGCGCGGACTTCGTCAACTTCGGTAGACAGCGCACGCCGGTCGGGCGTCACGATTTCCAGCAGCAGCTTTCCGTCCGCCATTGTTACGCCGCCGCCGCGAGTTTCTGCGCCTTCTCGCGCGCCTCTTCGATCGTCCCGACCATGTAGAACGCCTGCTCGGGCAGATCGTCGTGCTTGCCTTCGGCGATCTCTTTGAAGCCGCGAATCGTATCGGCGAGCTTCACGTACGCGCCCTTCAAGCCCGTAAACTGCTCGGCCACCGTGAACGGTTGCGAGAGGAAGCGCTGAATCTTGCGCGCACGGGCCACGACCAGCTTGTCCTCGTCCGGCAACTCGTCCATGCCGAGGATGGCGATGATGTCCTGCAGTTCCTTGTAGCGCTGCAAAATGCCCTGCACCTTGCGCGCGACGGCGTAGTGCTCGTCGCCGATGACGCCAGGATCGAGCAGGCGGCTGGTGGAGTCGAGCGGATCCACCGCGGGATAGATGCCGAGCTCGGAGATGGCGCGGGAGAGCACGGTGGTCGCGTCGAGGTGGGCGAACGCGGTCGCCGGCGCGGGGTCGGTCAAGTCGTCGGCGGGCACGTAGATGGCCTGCACGGAGGTGATGGAACCCTTCTTGGTCGAGGTGATGCGCTCCTGGAGCTCGCCCATTTCGTTGGCGAGCGTGGGCTGGTAACCGACAGCGCTGGGAATGCGGCCGAGGAGCGCCGACACTTCCGAACCGGCCTGCGTGAAGCGGAAGATGTTGTCCACGAAGAGCAGCATGTCCTTGCCTTCTTCATCGCGGAAATATTCGGCGATGGTGAGCGCGGAGAGCGCCACACGGGCACGCGCTCCGGGCGGCTCGTTCATTTGGCCGTAGACGAGGACGGCGAGCGAGTCTTCGGGCTTGTCGGTCTTGATAACGGCGTTGGCGCCGCCTTCCTGCATCTCTTGGTAGAGGTCGTTGCCTTCGCGGGTGCGCTCGCCGACGCCGGCGAACACCGAGAAGCCGCCGCGCGCTTTGGCGACGTTGTTGATGAGCTCCATGAGGAGCACGGTCTTGCCGACGCCGGCGCCGCCGAAGAGGCCGATTTTGCCGCCGCGGAGGTACGGCGCGAGGAGGTCGATCACTTTGATGCCTGTTTCGAAGGCTTCGATCTTCACGTCCTGATCGGTGAAGGTCGGTGGCGCGCGGTGAATCGGCATGCGCTGCGTGGCTTTGACCGGGCCCCGTTCGTCGACCGGCTCACCAATTACATTCAAAATACGACCCAGGACGGGCTTGCCAACAGGCACCGAAATGGGCGCGCCGGTGTTGGTAACCAACATCCCTCGCACAAGGCCATCGGTCGAATCCATGGCGATGGCGCGAATGGTGTCTTCACCGAGGTGCTGCGCGACCTCGAGGACGAGGTTCTCCTTGGCGTCGGAGATGGACGGATTGCTGACGGTGAGCGCCGTGTAAATGGACGGCAACGCGCCGGGCGGGAACTCCACGTCGACGACGGGTCCGATGACCTGCGTAACCTTGCCACCGCGAACGATTTCCATGACGGCTGCCATTCATGACTCCTTGGGATCGGCCTTTGGTCCCCGGGTCAAGCCCGGGGACGGCCAGGACGACTATTTAAGTGCCTCCGCGCCTGACACGATCTCCATTAGCTCCTTGGTGATCGCTGCCTGGCGCGCGCGGTTGTATTCGAGGGTGAGCCGGCCGATCATTTCGCCGGCATTCTTGGTGGCCGCGCCCATGGCGGTCATGCGGGCGGCGTATTCAGCGGCCTCGCTCTCGAGGAGCGCACGCCAAATTTGCATGCCGAGGTGTTGGGGCAGCAGTTTCGCCAACACTTCATTGCGGGCTGGCTCGTAGAGGTAGTCGGCACCGCTCGTGGCTTGTGTCTTGGGCTGGATCGGCAACAGCTGCTTCAAAGAGACCCGCTGCGTGAGCGCGCTGACGAATTCGTTGTAGAGGAGGTACACCGCGTCGAGCTGCGCGCTCTCGTATTCGGCGACCAGGTCGGTGGCTACTTCGTGAGCGTTGCCGTAACGAAGTTTGCCGAAGAAGCCGACGTAATCTTTGCGGCTCTTCATGCCGCGCTTTTTGGCGTGATCGCGACCGCGCCGGCCGATGGTGGAGAACTGCACGTGGTCGTGGACGCCTTGCGTCTCAACTAGAAAACGCTGCGCGCGGCGAAGGATGTTGGAGTTGAAGCCGCCGCAAAGTCCGCGGTCGCTGGTGAGCAACACCACTTCTACGCGCTTGGGCGGCCGGACCGCGAGCATTGGGTGTGATGCCGCGTTTTCGGTGGAACCATCGACGAGCGAAGTCAGAATCCGCTCGATCGATTCTGCGTAAGGCCGAGCGCGTAGAATCGAATCCTGCGCTGAGCGCAACCGCGCCGCGGCGATCATCTTCATCGCCTTCGTGATCTTTTGCGTCGAGCGCACGCTCTTGATGCGCGTGCGCAGTGAGCGAAGAGACGCCACGGACTAAGCCTTTGCGCTCGGCTGGAAGACGTCTTTGAACTCGGTGAGCATCGTGTTCAGCGCGGCGGTAACCTCGGGCGTCAGGTCCTTCTTTTCGCGGATCATCGTCAACACGGTGGCGTGACGGCCCTGCAGGAAGACGAGCAGCTCCTTCATGTAGCGCTGCACGTCGCTGACGGGATAGTTGCGGATCCAGCCCTGCCCCTGCGCGTCTTTTTGCGTCGCGGCGTAGATCTGCACGATCTGCTGTTCGACGGACATCGGAACGTACTGGGCCTGCTTGAGCACCTCGACCAGGCGCTCGCCGCGGTAGAGGGTTTCCTGCGTGGACTTGTCGAGGTCGCTACCGAACTGCGCGAAGGCGGCCAACTCGCGGTATTGCGCGAGCTCGAGGCGCATGGTGCCGGCGATTTTTTTCATCGCCTTGATTTGCGCCGAACCGCCGACGCGGGAGACCGACAAACCGACGTTGATGGCCGGACGCACACCCGAGTAGAAAAGGTCCGTCTCGAGAAAGATCTGCCCGTCGGTGATGGAGATGACGTTGGTCGGAATGTAGGCCGACACGTCACCGGCTTGCGTTTCGATGATGGGCAACGCGGTAAGCGATCCGCCGCCACGCTCCTTGGACATCTTGGCGGCGCGCTCAAGCAGACGGCTGTGAAGGTAAAACACGTCACCGGGATACGCCTCGCGCCCGGGGGGACGCCGGAGCAAGAGCGAAAGTTGGCGGTACGCGACGGCGTGCTTGGAAAGATCGTCGTAAATGATCAGCGCGTGCTTGCCGCTGTCTCGGAAGAACTCGCCCATGGTGACGCCCGAGTACGGGGCGAGAAACTGCAGTGGCGCCGGGTCGGAGGCATTGGCTGCCACCACCGTCGTGTATTCCATCGCGCCCATCTTGGTGAGGCGGTCCACGACTTGCGCCACGGTGGACTGCTTCTGACCGATCGCGACGTAGATGCAAACGACGTCGCCACCCTTCTGGTTGATGATGGCGTCGACGGCTACGGCGGTCTTGCCGGTCTGGCGGTCGCCGATGATCAGCTCGCGCTGCCCGCGTCCGATTGGAACCATGGCGTCGATGGCCTTGAGTCCGGTCTGCAGCGGCTGCTTGACCGACTCGCGCGCCACGATTCCGGGTGCCTTCACCTCAATCTTGCGGCTGAACTCGCTCTTGATGGGACCCTTCCCGTCGACAGCCTGGCCGAGCGCGTTCACCACGCGTCCCACCAAAGCTGGCCCGACCGGTACTTCAGCGATGCGGCCCGTACGCTTGACGGTGTCGCCCTCGCGAATCTCCGAGCCTTCGCCCATGATGGCGACACCGACGTTGTCCTCTTCTAGGTTCAGCACGAGCCCGCGAATGTCGTGTGGAAACTCGAGCAATTCGCCGGCCATCGCTCCCTGGAGGCCATAGACGCGTGCGATGCCGTCGCCTGTTGAGAGAACCGTGCCGGTCTCCGCGACATCGACCTTCTTGCCATAGTCACGGATCTGGTCGCGAATGATGCGGCTGATTTCGTCGGCGCGAATTTCCACGTTGCTGCTCCTAAGTCAAAAGTCAAACAGAAGTACTACGCGGTGCCGCGCTTAAGCTCGGCGCGCAGGCGGTTGAGCTGAGACTGCAAGGACCCGTCGTAAGAGATATTTCCAACTTGAGCGATGATGCCACCGAGAATGGAGGCGTCGACGCTGGTTTCGACTTGTACGAGCATGCTCGTCAGATGCTCGAGCGATGTACGAATGGACGAGGTTTGCTCATCACTCAATGCAGTTGCGCTGGTGATTTGCGCGCGGGTCCTCCCGGATTGCTCATCGGCCAACCTGCGATACTCGCGGTCAACCTGGCCCAGTGCAGCGAGCCGGCCGCGATCGGACAGAAGCAGAAGTAAATTTGCGACGAGTGGCGACAGAGCCAGAAACCGTGCAACCTGCTCCAGCGTGCGATGTCGCTGGCCTGCTCCATAGTGAGGATTGAAAAGGACGTCTGCCAACTCGGGGGACCGCTGGATAGACGCGGCGGCAGTTGCAAGATCGCGCCCGATTCGCTCGACGGAATCGCCTCCGGGAGTCTCGATGTTCGAGGACTCGGCCGCAAGGGCGATCAGCGCTCGGGCGTAGCGGCGCGCGATGCTGGCTTCGATCATGGTCTAAGCATCCTTGCGGAGCAGTGAAGGCGGAACGAATGACGGGCGTCGCTCGCCTCCGAAAAAATTCAAAGGCAAACGAAAACACCCCCCGGAACGGGTGGGCTCCTAGCACTCGATTTGCTTCGATGTCAAGGCAACGAGCGAAGCACGACGACGTTGTTAACCGCGGCTCATTAGCTCTGTAATTGGCTGGACAGGAGCGGTCGCAACGGCTGTCGGATTGATGTTCTCCATCTTGGTTGTTCCTTCGAAAATAACGCCCCGCTCAATAAGAAGGGATGGCGTCACAAGGAGGCCAAGCAGCCTCGCTGGCCGGTGGAGTTCGACCAGTTCACGGGCGCGCAAGGTGCCGCGAATTTTTCCATTCACGATGGCGGTGCCCACGGTGATGTCGCCTTCGATCTCCGCGTCTTCACCGACGATAAGGACATCCTCGCTTAGGATCTCGCCTTTAAAACGGCCGTCAATTCGCACAGTGCCGGCGAAGCGCAACTTTCCTTCGAACTCGCTTCCAGCTCCGAGTAGAGCGTTCAGCTCTCCCGGATTGCGCTGTACGCGCTCCTCGTCACCGCGAATTACACCCATGACACCGCGTTTCGCTTTGCTTTCGTCCATGGCGGCTGGAATGACAGAACTCTCTTTTTTGAACACGCTGGCCTCCTGTTTGTTGCTTTACCCTATGTTTCACGTGGAACAAAAGAAAGTTACTTAACGCGATAGCACAGAAGTTCTATTAGCCTGTCGAGGTCGAGGTAAGAGGCGTAGGGAATCTCGATTTGTCCCTCGCCGCCAAAATCCCGCAAACGAACCGAAGCGCCGAGGTGGCGTTGAAGTCGATCGACGATGGCCGCGACCTGCGGAGATTCACGTTTTGGAGGCGGTCGTTCGCGATTGGCTCTCAGTCTGCGGACTAGCGCCTCCGTTGCGCGCACTGAAAGATCTTCTTTAAGGACCGTTGCGGCGGCACGTTTTAGGTCGGCTTCCTCGGTCAGGGACAAAAGCGAACGGGCGTGACCCATACTCAAGGTTCCCGCCAGAAGGTGGGCCTTGAGGTCGGTTGGCAACCGGAGGAGGCGGAGCGTATTAGCGATTGTCGAGCGATCTTTCCCCAGGCGATCGGCCAGCGCGTCCTGGGTCAGATGGTGCTCATCAATAAGACGCCTGTATGCTTCCGCTTCGTCTAGCGGATTTAGATCGGCCCGCTGAATGTTTTCGATGAGCGCTAGCTCGAATGCTTGTTGCTCCGTTGCATCTCGAATGATGGCCGGTAGCTCGTGCAAACCGGCAAGCTGTGCCGCCCGCCATCGGCGCTCGCCAGCGATGAGCCGATAGCATCCGGAATGGTGGCGCACCAGGACGGGTTGGAGAATGCCCTCCGCGCGGATGGAGTCAGCCAAGCCGCGAAGTTCGGCTTGATCGAAGTGCCGGCGTGGCTGTTCGGGATCGGGCTCGATCTGATCGATTCCGAGAACAACAACCCCTCTCCTCCGCTCGCTCGCGGACGGCAAAAGCGAACCAAGTCCACGCCCTAGTGCTTGTCGCCCGTTTCGTTTTTCTTCTCTGGGTTCCACCTACGCTCCTCCGCGCGCTCGCGCCCCGGTTCTGATTTTGGCCGTCACCGCGATGCTCCTTGTAGACCCCGTCGCACATTGCAATGCTCACGCTTCAAAAACTCCGCCGCTAGGGCTACGTAAGCCTGGCTTCCCTTGGATTCGATGTCATAGAGGAGGACCGGTTTTCCAAAACTGGGGCTTTCGGAGAGTCGAACATTGCGTGGGATGACGGTCTCATAAACCTGACCAGGCATATGCTCGCGAACCTCAGCAGCAACCTGATGTGAAAGCTTGTTTCTGGGATCAAACATGGTCAGCAAAACCCCATCGATCTGAACCGAAGGGTTAAACGACTCCCGAAGTAACTCCACGGTCTTGAGGAGCTGAGACAGCCCCTCAAGCGCGTAGTACTCGCTCTGGAGGGGCACCAAAACACCGGAACATGCAACGAGCGCATTGATTGTCAGAAGCCCTAAAGAGGGCGGGCAATCGATCAAGATAAATTCGTAGGATTTTGGGAGGTTCCCGATAGCTCGTGAAAGCAGCTGTTCGCGTTCGGGTGCCCCCGCAAGTTCTAGATCCGCACCGTAGAGATCGCTTGTAGATGGGAGAAGGTCCAGAAACGGAATCTCCGCAATGGGACTTTCTCGAATCGCCTTGGATGCCTCGACCGATCCGGTTAGCACCTCATAGATACTGGGGGCAATACGTTCGACACCCAGCCCGTTTCCCGCGTTGCCCTGCGGATCGAGGTCGATCAGAAGGACATGCTTCTCGGCTGCAGCCAACGAGGCCGCTAAATTCACCGCCGTCGTTGTTTTTCCGACGCCGCCCTTCTGATTAACGATTGCGAGGATGCGAGTCATGGCTAATGGATTACACGATTAGAACATCCGCATGGTTTCGAGCCTGTAGCATGGCGAAGCGGAGGCCGCCAGTCGGGCTGAACCGGGAAACCACAATTGCCGTTACCCGCGACGGCCGATCGCGGCCCGTCTACTTCGGTGCTTGCCGCGCATATTGAAAGCGCGGCCGGCCCGATTGGTGGCGCTGGAAGCGCCCGATCACATAGCGGGCTCCTCCGGTGCCTCCTCAGCGCACCCCCAAGTGCGCTTCCGGGGGCTTGCTCGCCGCAAGCGGCCCCCCTCTGTCGCTGCGCGACATCTCCCCCAGTACCGGAGGAGTCCCTTCGTGCGCGCCTCGTAGCCGACCCACGCTCGACCGTCTCGGTTCCACGGCAACCGTGGATTTCCGGCAGAAGATGTTCCACGTGAAACACCATGGCCGGCGGTTTCTTACTCATGTGGCATTCTGAAGATGGCGACGCCACGCTCTGCGCCGGAAAAGGGAAGCGAGAAGCGATGCTCCGATTCGAGAGTCATCCCGAACGAAATTGCCATTTCGGATAAATTCGTCTCGGCGGCGACGGTTTTTCCTAGCATTGCTGCGACGGCGCCACCAGGCAGCGTGTACGAACGAGCCAACTTGAGCCAGTCGGAAACATCCTTGAACGCGCGACTCACAACCAAGGTCGCAGGTGGAATCCTCTCCTTTGCTGGATCCCCTTCGACCCTTGCTGCGAATGCGGTTGCTTTCAGGTCGAACCGCGCCAGGAGCATTTTGACGAAAGCGATTCGCTTTAGGGAAGAGTCCACCATGGTCACGTGGAGGTCTTGACGAACAATCTGGAGCGGCATGCCCGGAAATCCGGCGCCCGTTCCCAGGTCGAGAAGTGCTCCGGATGGGCAGAATCGAGCCAATGCAAGCGAGTCGACGAAGTGCCGCTCGACAATTTCGGCGGGATCTCGGAGCGATGTCAGGTTGATTTTCCCGCCCCAACGCGCGAGCTCAGCCGCGTATGCGGCGAACGTATCCAGTTGACCCTCGGTGAGGTTGACGCCCACGGCCGCCGCGCCGCGAGCGAGCAGTTCGCGCTCGCGCTTCTCCACAGGTGTACTCCGCTAGAACGGAAAAAGAAGCCGTTATCCTGGGCTGATGCTGCGGTGCCCGAGCTTACCAACAGCTTGCACACACCAAGGAACCGCGCTTGGTTGAGCGTGAATCACGACCCGCGGCGACCCTTCCCACAAACGACTTGGGCTACCTCGGCATGGTGATCCAGCAGGTAACGAGAGACCTCTTCGTCGGATACACCAAGGTCGCGAAGGACGCCCGCGTAAAGGGTTTGAAGTTGTTTGACGTCGCCACCCTGCTGTTCCAGCGTCATCCGAAGTACGGCTGGTCCGAAAAGCACGTCCTTTTTAGTCTTTGGTCCCATCCGGCTAGACGGCGCTGCTTCCCTCAAGCGTGGTAACGCCAGAGAGTCCCGCTGCTTTTTTCCCACGCTTGATGAGAGCCTGCTGAACAATGGAAAGAAGGTTGCTTGTAAAAATGTAAAGCGTCAGTCCAGACGGATAGGACCACATGATGTACGAAAAGACGAGGGGCATCGAGTACATCATCATCTTCATCTGCTGCGCGTTTTGGCCCGTTTGGGGTGTTAGTGCTTGGGTGACATAGCTGGATGCACCCATGAGGAGCGGCAAGAGGTGCAACCAAGGAAGCGACGAAATTGGCGCATCTGGAGCGGTGAGGTCGGGGATCCATCCAGGAACGAACCCGGCGCGGTAGAGTTCTGCGGATGTTTGCAGTGCCGTATAGAGCGCGATCCAGATCGGCATTTGCAGAAGCATCGGTAGACACCCGCCCAATGGGCTAACGCCGTGCTCCTTGAAGAGCTTCATTTGCTCTGCGGCCATGCGCTGCTGGTCCGCGCCATGCTTCTTTTTGAGCGCTTCAATGTGAGGCTGAAGCTGTTGCATTTGCTGCGCTGACTTCATCGATTTTTGCGTAAGCGGAAGCGTTGCCAGCTTCACCGCCACGGTGAGCACGATGATCGAAACGCCCCAGTTGGGAACGACTGAGTGGAACGCCTTGAGAAGCGTTAAGAGGAGCCGTGCGATGATGCCAAAAAAGCCGAATTCGATGGCCTCTTCGAGGCGAGCGCCCACGGTATCGGCAGCGCCGAGCGCCTCGGTGCTCTTGGGACCGAAATAGGCGATGAAAATTTTTGTCGTAGTGCCGAGAGCTGGGACCATCAGCGTTTGGGTTAGGCGCGTGGAGACCAGGGCTCCGGCAGACGAAAGCGTGTTCGACAGCTCGCACGCTCCTTCGGCCGGGACCGGCACGAGGGCGGCGAGGAAGTAGTGTTCATCGACACCCGCGAAGCTGACCGTGCCGGGGACTGCCAGTGTCGGCTTTTTCGCGTCGACGCCGAGTCGCTGCACCGAGTCGCCGGCACGGCAAATTGCTCGGACTTGGAGTGTGCTTATGCTTGTGTTGGTGGCTGGCGCGAGCTCAGGGTAGAGCGTGGAGAGGTCGGCCTGGATGGGGGCGCCACTCGAATTCTTCGCGGAAACGTTGACCTGAACGGTGAATCCATCTTCGGCAACGTCGTAAGACTTGATGAGAGTCAGCGCACCCGCTACGCGCTGGAAGGTCACGCCTCGCGGAGATTTAGCCGTCACTTCCCAGGCGTCGGTCGCCGCGAGTTGAGCACCGCCGGTGACCGACGAAGAGAGAGGCCGTGGTTCGCCCGGCGCGGTGACAGCCAGGTCGATGGGTAAATCGGACCCCGATTTTCGGAAACGAGGATCAAGAAGCTCGGCTTTCGCCACCGAGGCGCCGTAGGTAGAAAATCCGAGGCGCAGCCGCGGTGTTTCGACCGTAACGATTCGTTCGGGAGACGGTGGAGACGTCGCGCTAGTTGTCGTCGCCAGGGGGGCAGCGGGAATGGGGATCGGCTGATCGCTAGGCGTGCTGACCGGCGCTCGCTGAGGCGCGATCCTTCTAGGAGGCGGAAACAGGATCTGCCACGCCATGAGTATTCCGAGGCAAAGGGCGATCGTAATGAAGAGTCTTTTTTCCATCGGGATGGTGCCTCAACTAGAAGAGATGGCCAGGCACGGGGTCGTGTCCTGCCGCATGCCACGGGTTGCACCGCAGAATTCGTCGCAGCGAGAGCCAGAAGCCGCGCGCTGCGCCATGATGGCGGAGCGCTTCAAGCGCATAGGTGCTGCAACTCGGTTCAAAGCGGCAGGAGGGAGAGAGCCATGGCCCAACGACCGATCGGTAAAGCGTCACCCCGAAGGCGAGCGCGCGGGCTGGGATGCTCACGTCGAAGCCTTCCGTAAACGCACCGAGATGCTCCGCCCCGCTTCGCCGAGCACTGACGAGATTGTTCGTGCACTCGCGGTCGCGGCGCCAGTGCGAGCAATCACGTTGAGATCCACGGCAGGAAGCGTTTCGCGGAGTTCCCGAAAGGCGGTGCGGACGCGGCGTTTCACGCGGTTCCGCACCACCGCGCCGCCGACCTTCGACGAGATCGTTAGGCCAAGCCGCGGTTCGATGGCACCTGTCCGGGGCAAGTAGGCGACAAGAAGCGGACCGGCCTGCACCGTCTGACCGCGCGCCTTCAGCGCCGCATAATCCGCGCAGCGCCGGACACGGCTCGCACGCGGTAGACCCTTCTTGCGGATGTTCGGCACCACGGGTTTCTAATCGCGCCTAACCGCGCGCGCTACTTCTTGGGGGCGGAGGCCACCAGCCGCTTGCGGCCTTTGGCTCGGCGGCGCTTGAGCACATCCTGCCCGCCTTTGGTCTTCATCCGCTTACGAAAACCGTGCTCGCGGTTTCGCTTCACCTTGCTCGGTTGATAGGTGCGCTTCACTTAGAATCTCCAGTGCAAAGAAAGTCGCGCAAGGGAGCATAATGCCCCTCGAGAGTCAAGGGCACCGCTCTGGCGGCTTTGCGCCGAAATGTTCGACGAGTAACTTGATCGCCGCCGCCCTGCTTTGCTAGCGTGCGCCGCCGCTTCAACCCCCGGGGGCAATACCGCATGTCTGAAGTCTCGATCCAGTTCGGCTCCACGGCCGCGCCCACGCCATCTTTCGATGCCAACGAATTCTGGACACAGGCCCGCGCCGGGCTCCGTGCGCGGCTGAACCGCCACTCCTTTCACACCTACTTTGCACCCATTCGCGTGGTGGAAGGAAACGCGTCGTCGATCACGCTCGCTCACACCAACAGTTTCATGATCGATTGGGTGCGCGACAACTACCTGGACGTGTTGGCCGAAGAGCTCTTCAAGCTGCGTGGCGCGCCGATGGCGGTGAAGTTCGTTGTCGGCGAAGAACCGCCGCAGGAGCAGGAAGAAATCACCGTCGAGTTTGCAGCTCCGCCCGCGGCGCCAACGGCGCACGAAGGTCCGCGCTCGCAAGGGGTCGCCAACGGCCTCAACGACCGGTACACCTTCGACACCTTCGTCGTCGGGACGTCCAATCAGTTCGCCGAGGCCGCTTGTACGGCGGTCGCCGACACGCCGGGCAAGAGCTACAACCCTCTCTATCTGTTCGGTGGCGTCGGGCTCGGCAAGACGCACCTGATGCACGCCATTGGCAATGCCGCGCGCGCCAAGAATACCAGCCTCAACGTCGTTTATCTCTCGAGCGAGGCGTTCACCAACGACCTCATCCACTCTCTGGAGACGCACAAGATGCCCGAATTCCGGGCGCGTTACCGCGAGAAATGCGACATCCTTCTGCTCGACGATATTCAATTCATCGCCAAGAAGACCTCCACCATGGAGGAGTTTTTTCATACATTCAATGTACTCCACGAGGCCGGCAAGCAGATCGTCGTCACGAGCGACAAGCTGCCCCAAGAGATTGAAGGCTTCGAAGAGCGCCTTCGATCGCGCTTTCAGTGGGGCCTCATCGCCGACATTCAGCCGCCGGAGATCGAGACGCGCGTTGCCATTCTCAAAAAGAAGGCAACGCTGGATGGCGTGCCGTTGACGGACGACGTGGCGCTCTTTTTGGGCACCAACATTCGGTCCAACGTGCGCGAGCTCGAGGGCAGCCTCATTCGGCTGGCGGCATTCGCTTCGCTGACCCGATCGGCGATCACCATCGAGCTGGCACGCGATGTTTTGAAGAACGTGCTGATTAGCCGCGGCGATCGTCCGGACGTGGAGCTGGTGGTGCGCGTGGTGGCGGATCACTTCGGCGTGAAACCGGCGGACATCAAGGGCGATCGGCGGCAGCAGCCCACCGCGCGCGCGCGGCAGGTCGCGATGTACCTCTCGCGAAAACTGTGCGGACTCTCGACGCCGCAGCTCGGCGAGAGGTTTGGGCGCGATCACTCCACCATCATTGCGGCCACGCAAAAGGTCGACGAAACCATGTCGGCCGAGGCGGATTTCAAGAACGTGATCGATTCACTCGAGCGCAAGATTACGCAATAGACGACGCCTTTTTAGTAACCGACAATTCGTGCGCGCCGGCGTCGACAGTGTCAGCCCCCCAGCGTAGAGTTCCCGGCCATGCGCACGCTAGGATCCGCCCTTCTGCTCTCGCTATCAGCCTGCCATTCGGCGAGCCATCCGATCGATGTCGCCGAACGCATTGGTGCAGGACAGGTTCGCGCTGGACGCATCACGAGCACCGCTGCGCTGGTCGGCGGTCCCCACTCGGGCGCGCGGATTGGCGACTACAAGATCTACAACAGCCGCGTTCGTTTCGTCGTCTCCGATGTCGGGCCGGCCGTTGACGGGTACGATCCCTACGGTGGCGGATTGGTGGCGGCCGATCGCGTGCGCGCCGCAGGTGAGGCGGACCAATCGACGTTTGGTCAGATCATTCCGTGCCTGGCCGGCCGCACCGGGCGCCCGACACGGGTGGATGTTCTCTCGGATGGGAGCGACGGAGCAGCGCATCTTCGCGTGACTGGGCCCGATGACGTTTTGCCGCTGCTGGAAGCGCTCAAGCTCTCCAACGCGCAGCCGCTCAACGCGGACGTGACATTCGACTACACACTCAAGCCCGATGCGGACTATCTCATCATCGATGTCGGGCTGGTGAATCACGGAACGGAACCGATGATCGTCGGTGAAAATTGGCTCGGCTATGTGATGGGCCATAGCGCACGTAGTTATTTGCCGGGATACGGATTCGACGTTCCCTTCGCGCCTCAGGCGGTGAACTTTTACGCCGCGGCCACGGATCGCGTGAGCTACTCCTTCTTCGCGCCCAGCACGAGCTTCACGCCTATCATCGGGTACCAGGGCCTGCTGATTGCCGACTATGGTCCACTCAATGTATTGCCGGGAAAGAGCGCGCGCTACCGTGTCTATTTCGTCGTTGGTGATGGCGACCTCGCCTTTCACGCTCGCACGCACGAGATACTGGCCGCTCACGACGGCGTTCCGCTTGGCGATGCACACGCGCGCGGCGTGGTTGTTGACGAAACGGGCCACCCGCTTGCATCGGCACGCGTTCACGCGGCGGGCGCGAAGGGTGACGAAATCATGGAATCGCGCAGCGCGGCCGACGGGTCGTTCGATGTTCCGCTTCCTCCCGGGCACTACACGCTTACCGCGGTCGCCGACGGTCGCGATCCGGGCGTGCCGGTGCCCGTTGATCTTTCGGGCCAAGATGCGACCGCGATTTCGTTGGCGCTCGGCCCCGCGGGATCGCTCGCGCTGGCCGCTGTCGACTCGTCGGGAGCCGGGTTGCCAGTGAAATTCCTGGTGCGACGGAGCGGAGCACCGCGGCTCAAGACGTCCTTCGGCGAAGACGACTTTGTCTCCGACGTGGCGCGAACCGTCTACGCCACCGATGGCCACGCGCAGCTGGCGCTCTCGCCCGCGACCTATCACGTCACGGTTTCGCGCGGCGTGGAGTATGACCTCGTCGAAGGCGACGTCACCGTTGCCACGTCCGCCTCTTTCTCGGCCACGCTTCATCAGGTGGTCGACACGAAGGATTGGCTGAGTGGCGATTTTCACCTTCACGCACTCTGGAGCGCGGACTCCAACGACACCTACGAACTCAAGGTGGCTGCCTTCGCGGGCGAGGGACTGGAAGTTCCCGTGACGACCGAGCACGAGTACATCGGTGACTACACGCCGACGGTGAAGGCGCTCGGGTTGACTTCCTATATTCACCCGATCGTCGGCGAAGAGATCTCCACCAATAGTCTGGGGCACTTCAACGCATTCCCGCTCGTGGCCGATCCCCGCGCGTGGAACGCGGGAGGCTTTGCCTGGGTTGGTGTGTCGATTCCGGATCTCTTCGCCACCATTCGCAAGGCCGCGCCCAAGGCGGTTTTGCAGGTGAACCATCCGCGCTACAAGGCGTACGCCTATTTCCTGGCGGCGAATCTCGCGGATGGCACCTCCGCGAACCCGGAATGGACCACCAACTTCGACGCGCTCGAGCTCGCGAACGGACCGTCCATTAACGAGGTGTGGGACGACTGGATCGCGCTGACCAATCGTGGCATGCGCGTGACCGCAACTGGCGATTCCGATTCGCATCACGCGTTGCAGTCCGAGGTCGGTCCGGTTCGTAACTACGTTCATGTGGCGAGCGACGATCCTTCGGCTTTCGCGGAAAGCGATTTCGTGGACAGCGTTCGTGCAGGGCACCTCACCATTAGCGCTGGTCCCGTGATTTTCGTGACCGCAGCGGGCGCTGGCCCGGGCGACTTGGTTCCGGCGTCGAACGAAACGGTGCGTGTACATCTCAAAGTTCAGGCCGCGCCCTGGCTTGGCCCGCTCGACCGGGCCGTTATTTTTCTGGCGGGCGTGGAGGTGGCGCACGTGGATCTCGCGTCGGCGCCGTCGGACAAGGCGCTTCGCTACGAGGGCGACATCGATGTCCCGGTGGCGCACGACGCGGCCCTTATCGTCCGAGTGGACGGCGGGGATTTGTCCAAAGTTTACCCGAACTCGGGGAAGGGATTCGCGGTCGCAAACCCTCTTTATGTGGACGCAAATGGTGACGGACAATTTCACCCGTAGCCACAAGCGTTCTCGCGCGTCTGATTGTGGTTGGAGATGCTAATATGGCCCGCCAATTGCTTGCTATAAGGCCAAGCAGGATTTAGGGTCCGGCGACCGGGAGACGTATGCCACGCAGTTTTGCTGTCAGCACATGGGCCCTCTGCGCAGTGCTTGTTCTGTCGGGCTGCCCGCAGGAAAAAATTGGGAGCATTCCGCCTCCCGGTGCCCGTGCGGACACCTTCGCGCAGATCAACGTTTCCAAGATCGACGTGCTGTGGGTCGTCGACAACGCTAACCTCATCAAGCCCTACCAACAAAAGGCCGCGGACGCCTTCGCCACCTTTTTCGACTTTCTGCAAAAAAACAAGCTCGACTTCCACATTGCGGTCGTCTCCACCGACTTGAAGGCGGATCAGGGCGCCTTTCGTGGGGATCCCACCATCATCACGCCCGACACGCCGGATGGCGCGCAGAAGTTTCAGGCCACCATCACCAGCTTGGGCGATCAGGGAAGTCCCTTCGAAGCCGGTCTCCAGAACGCCGATCTCGCGCTCCGCCGCAACGCCAAAGATTTTCTGCGCGCCGATGCCTCGCTCTTTATCGTCTTTCTCGTTGACGACGACGACCTCTGGAGCGTCGGTGATACAAAGTATTACTACCGATCATTCAAGTACGCCAAAGGTGCCGGCAACGACGGGCTTGTGCTGGCCAGCGCGATTGTCGGTGACAAAGACGTCGGTTGCACGGTCGGTGATTTCCGTGCCGACCCGGGCGGCAAATACATCGACATCGCCAACATGACCGGTGGTCTCTTCGGATCGATTTGCCAGGCCGACTACGCCGATCTCTTCAAGAAGTTGGGCGCCGCCGCGATTGGCCTCCACCGAAACTTTCCGCTCTCAAAAACGCCGCAGCCGCCGCTCGACGCCAACTCCTTTTCCGTGGTGATTCACTATCCGTGCAACACCGATCCGGCGATTGCTGGCAACTGCCCAGGCGGCATCGAACAGAACAACTGCGCGGCGGGTGCCGATATCACCTGCACGGAGAAGCAGAGCGCGGACACCTGGACGTATCAGCCCGACACCAACTCCATCACGTTCACCGCGGCAGCCACGCCCGGCAAGGGCGCCACGGTCGAGGTCACCTACCAGGAGCAGTCGGGGCGATGAAACGGACAACGTCAGCACTCCTCTGCGGATTACTGTTCGCGTGCCCAAAGGCGCGTGTCCATGGCGTGAGCGGCCACATCGTCGTGGCGCCAGACAAGATCGATTTCGGTACGTCGCCGGTTCTAATGCCGGTGACCCACACGGCGACCATCGCCAACAACGGAACCGCGCCACTGCACATTTTGGCTGTTTCGTTGGCACCGGCCGGCGTCGTTGGTTTTTGCGTTGCGGCTGGCGACACGTGCGGCGCCGGGCTGAGCGGTTTCGACATCAAGGGTGGCGAGTCCGCGGCCGTGAAGGTGACCTTTGCGGCGCCCGAGGAGAAAACCTACACGGCGACGCTGGTCATCGACTCCGACGACCCCGATCGCCCGACGATCGAAGTTCCTCTGAGGGGAACCGGCTCGACGGTTGCCGCAATGACCTTCTCTCCTGCGTCCATCGATTTCGGTCGCGTCGGCGAAGGTCATACCGGCGTGCAGCGTGTTCGAATCAATTCTACAGGCACTGCCGATCTCGCCATCACCAAGCTTGTTTACGAGGACGGATCCGCGCCCGAGCTCGGTTTTGTTGGGTCGGTGAAGACGCCCGCGATCGTGCCAGCCGCCCATGGCGGACAAGCGGACAACGCGGTGGACATCGTGCTGCGTTTCTCGCCGACCTCGAAGACCGTCACGCCGTCGGCCGGCGCGCTGCTTATCGACACCAGCGATCCGAAGCAGCAACACCTTCGCATTCCCATCACCGCGACGGTGAACTACGCGCCCCTCGCGGTGATCGACGGCGGCGATCAGCAGGTGCCGCTCGGACAACGGGTGACGCTGGACGGATCGAAGTCGAGCGATCCGGATCACGACAACCCGCTCTCGTTCCATTGGACGTTGCGCAGCAAGCCCACCGGCTCGAGCGCCGTGCTCACCGACTCCACAAAACCTCAAGTCGGGATTTCCACCGATCTGCCTGGCGCCTACGTGATCGAGCTGGTCGTTGTGGACGCGGCCACGCCGCCCTTGCCCAGCCTGGTTCCCGCGCGGGTGACCATCGCCGCAGTGCCGCCCGAGCATCTTCGGATCGAGCTGGTCTGGGATCAGCCTTTTCCGGATCTCGACACCCACCTCATCGCCGACGGCGGGACATACGGTGGTGCCAAGGACTGCACGGCCACGTCGCTCTGTTCCGATTTCAGCTCGGATCCCTCGAAGAATCCGCAGTACGTCGACGATCTCTTGGGCGAGTCGTACGGGCCAGAAGCGATTCTTTATAAAGATCCTATTCCAGGAAAATACAGTATCGCCGTCAACTACTACGCCGATCACGGCAATTTCGGCGTGCCCGTGAATGCCACGCTGCGCGTTTACGAATACGGCGTCGTGGTGAGCGAGTTTCCGCAGGTGCTCAACAAGGCTGGCGCTGTGTGGAACGTTTGCACCGTGGACTGGCCCGGCGGTGGCGGTAACAGCGGAATCACCAAGCTCGGAACGGTGACGGGCAACTGATGCGGCAAGTCGCACTACACGGAGCGTTTCTCGCGATCGCGTTTTCCGCGGTTTGGATGACGGGCTGCCCCAAAAAGGAGGCGGGGCCGAGCGATGCCGGTCACGCTGGCTGCCAATCGCGCGCCGATTGTCCCGGTGGTTTGGCATCAGGGCTTGTTTGCGCCACCGACGGCTCGTGCCACGACTGTGAACGGGACCGCGAGTGCCGTCCGCGAGAATTTTGCAACCCCATCGAGCGGCGCTGCAAGTTGCGCCCATGCTTTGGCGATCAGTGCGAAGTCCACGCGGATTGTCAGCTTGGGCAATTTTGCGTTCAGGGCCTCTGCCTGAAATCCGGGACGACCAGCGGCAGCAACTGCTCGGTTATTCCCTGCGACCCCGGCGGGGACTGCGGAACAAATAAGCGCTGCAACTCCGCCACGCTGGTCTGCGAGGAAAACCTCGGCTGCCAAGGCGACCAGGAGTGCCCGACGGGCCAACGTTGCAATCCCGGGTCGGGGCAATGCGAGGCGGGATGTACGGATGCCACGGCCACGGAAGTGTGCGGGGTCAAGCTCAAGTGCCTCGGCGGGCGCTGCATCGAGTGTCAGAACAACACCGACTGCGGGGTCGGGCTCTCCTGCGACACGGTCGCTGGAAAATGTGTCGGCGAAACCGGCTGCTTCACTTCGCGCGACTGCAAAGTTCCGCTGGTCTGTAACCGGTCCACGCACACCTGCACCAACCGGCCGCCGCCCTGCTCCTCGACAGAGCAGTGCCCGGTCGATGAAGTGTGCGACGTGCCGTCGGGCGAGTGCATCAACGGTGTTTGCGGCAAAGACAAGTTCGATCCCAACAACACGCTGGCCGATGCCAAGCCGATTTCACTCGGGCAAACCGACGGACTTTTGCTCTGCGACGGCGAGTCGGACTACTTCAAATTTGGTTTGCAATCCGGCGATCGGTTGCAGGTGAACGCGGTCGTTGATCCACTCATTATGTTCGAGCTCGACTTCCTCGACGGCTCTGGAAATCTGCTCGCCAACGGCGATTACCTCGTCGACAACCAGGTGGGCGCAACCGGTGACTACTTCGTGCGCGCCAAGAGCCGCGATGCCTTCGTGCGCTACGGCCTGCGTGTCTCGCTCTCGCATGGCGTTCCGTGCACCGAGGACGGGTTCGATCCCAACAACGACTACACCCACGCGCATGCCGCGGACGGGTCGCAGAATGCCTATACGAATCTGCAAATTTGTTCGGCGCAGCCAGATTGGTTCGTGGTCAAGATCGGGGCTGGGCAACATGTCGCGGCAACGCTTGACCATGATCCCACGAAGGGGCTCATCAATCTGTATCTCCACAATTCCGATGGAAGCAGCGTAGCGGCCAAGGACGCCACGACTGCCGCAACGAAGACGCTCACCTTCCCTGGAACGCCGAGCGCGGGTCTCGTCTACGTTGAAGTGCGTGGTGATTCACCAGGGGTGCAGAACACGTACGACCTAACCGTGAAGGTGACCGGGCCATGAAAAAATACGTGTTTCTGATGGCGGTATTGATGGCGGCTTGTCCCAAGGGCAAGGTTGTTTCACCCGTACACGGTGATGGCGGCGCGAGCGATGCGGCCACCGACGCCGGCGATGGCGGATCGGATATCGATGCGGGTGACGGCGGCAACGATGGCGGCCCCGTCGACGGTGGTACCGACACGGTCGACGGCGGCGCAGCGACTGTCCAGGTGACCGGCGTTATTCCGGGGAAGAGCCCGGTTACTGGTGGCGACACGGCGTTGATCGTTGGATCCGGTTTTCAGCAGAAGCTCGGCGGAATCGATGGCGGAATCGAGGCCAACACCAAGCTCACGTTCGCGGGCAATCCCGCCATCGAGTTTTCGGTCATCGATGACAACCGAATCGAAGCAACGATCCCGCCGGGCACCGTCGGGCCGGCTGCGGTGACGGTGGTGAACCCGAACGGAGCCGACACCTGCAAAGACGTCGCAGGCGCGCCCTGCTTCCGGTACTTCGCGGCGCTGGCCGTTTCGTCCATCACACCTTCGACCGGCCTCACCCAGGGCGGTGATGCAGTGACGGTCTCCGGAAAAGGGTTGGGGAGTGATTCGGTTGCGCTGATCGGTGGGCGGGCGTTGGTAAACGCGGTGGTGAACGCCGATGCCGCGGGGACGGGAACCATCACCGGACTGGCTCCTCCTGGCAGCAAGGCTGGCGCGGTGGATGTGCTCGTCTACAACAAAGACGGACTGGCCTCGCTGCGGCGCGGGTTTGTGTATCGCGATGCATTACAACTTGTTTCGGTCACGCCTCCTGTCGGCACGATCTCGGGTGGGACGGTCGTGACGCTCGCCGGAAGCGGGTTCGTCGATGGCGCCACGGTTCGTTTCGGCGGCGCGGCGGCGGCAAACGTCGCGGTCTTGGACGACCAACACATTTCTGTGACCACACCCGCTGGCGTTAGCGCTGGCGCAGTCGACGTAACGGTAACGGACGCGCTGGGAACCGTCACGCAAAAAGGCGGATTCGTCTACGGAGATAGCGGCCACGCGCTGCTCTTGCAAAGCGCTCTTCCCAGCCACGCGCCCACCACGGGCGGCCACTGCAGTGACGTGGTTCCGGTTTGCTTGTCGATCGTTGGCACGGGTCTTTCGGCGACAGACTTGACGGTCTCGGTCGGTGGACAGGCGGCGACCATCGCCACGGTCCACAGCGACAACTGGATCGAAGTCGATGTTCCCGCGAACGCTACCGGGGCCGCCGATGTCCAGGTTCGCTCCGCATCCGCCGGCTCAGGCCAATCGCTTGCGGGCGCTGTCCTCTACTACACGCCCATCGTTATCGGCGGCGCAACACCGTCTTCGGCGCCGGCAGGTGTGGGCGCTTCGACGTCGGTCACCCTCAACGGGAGTGGCTTCACGAGCGACACGCAGGTGCACATCGGAACGGGTCTACTCTCCAACGTCACGCTCGGTGTTGGTGGTGCGTCGCTGACCGGTCTCGTGCCCTCCGGAAGCCCCGGCCCCGCCGACGTTCGCGCCGAGCGCACGCTGGCCGATGGGTTCGTGGTCCGCGCCATTCTCGCTGGCGGCTTCGTCTACACCGCGCCGCTCTCCGTGGCCCAAGTGGCGCCGGGAAGCGGATCGCAATCGGGAGGCAATGTCGTCGAAATCTACGGCACCGGCTTCACGCCGGGGATGTCGATCGCGTTCGGTGGCGCCGCGGCGGTGATCAAGTCGATCGAGAGTTCCTTCTTGCTTCACGCGCGCGTTCCGCAGGGAAACGCGGGTCTGGTCGATGTTTCCGCGCAAGCAAATCTGCAGTCCGACACCCTGCACGCTGGGTATTCCTACTACGATCCCTCCAACATCATGGGCGGCGCTTCCGGCGGGCCGCTTCGCGGAACGCTCAACGTCACCGTCCTGGATGGCACCTACGGCACGCAGGATTTCGGACAGCCTATCCCAGGTTGCAGTGTTACCATCAACGCGGATGAATTGACGGGACTGACGGACGTGCGTGGCCAGGCGGCTTTCACCGGGCCTTCGCTGGTCAAGTCGATCACCGTCACGGTGAGCAAATCTGGTTACGCCGCCGCGTCGATTTCGCACGTCTTCGCGCGCGACGTGACGGTGTGGTTGACGAACCTCAACGGAAAGCCGCCGAGCCTGAGCACAGCGCCTCCCGTGCCGCCTGCTTGTGTCAGCGGCCACATCTATGGCTTCAAACTTCCTGCGGGCGTCACGCTAACGCCAGGCACACAGCGTCTCGAGGCGCGGGTCTCCGCATCCGCGCCCGGTCTCTACAGCACGAGGCCCTTCGACATCCTGGGACTTCAGGCTGGCGATCCGCAGTTCGAGCGCGTGACCGCGGAAGGCGGGACCTACAAGATGCAGGTTCGCTTCGGCGGGCAGGCCATTTATGCGGTGCTGGGCATCGTCGACAGCTCCACGTCGGACGGGCACTTCACCCCGTTGCTCATGGGCATCGCGCGCGGCGTGCAAGGAACGCCCGGAACGCTCGACTCAAAGACGGGCGATTGCAAGGTCACCAATGTCGATCTGGTGCTCGACATGCACCGCGACGAGACGGCCCCTATCCAGATCACCTCCGCGCCGCAGAGCATTGCCGGGACCGTTCAGCACGAGTGCTTTGCCACGCTGGACCTGGGGGGCGACGGCGTAATTCCGCTGGCCTCGGTTATTACGAGCAACACGGCCTTCAAACTCGAGCGCTTGCCACGCGTCCCTGGTGACGCGGTCTTTATCGTTGACGCGGCGGGAATTGCCTCGTCGCAGGGATTGCAGGCGCCCTACAGTTTCGATTTGCGGCGACAAGAAGGTGATCTGTCCGCAGGCGTTGTGGTCGGCCCCATGATGGGCTTTCCGGTGCAATCCACGCCGGCGGTCAACGTCCCCTTCACGGGCACGCTGGGATGGACGCTCGACGGACAGCCTGCCGATTTTGCCTCGGTGAACGTGCTCGATGTCGGCAGCTTCCCGGCCAAGATGGTCTGGGACGTCGTGGTTCCCGGCACGGAAAACGCCGTGCTGATGCCGCCGTCCGTGGTCGCCACGCTCCCGCACGGATCCTTCTACGGCTGGTACGTGATCGCGGCCCGGTCGCCGCGCTTTGACTTCGACCACTTCAACTACAGCCAGATTTCCGGGTTGAATACGTGGACCTCTTTCTCCCTCGGCTTCGGGGCTTTCCAAACGAAATGATGCGCGCGCGCTCGTTCATTCTTCTCGCGCTATTGGGCGCCAGCACGGGTTGCCCGAAGGCGGTCACCCTCAAGGGACTTTGTGCGACCGACGCCGACTGCCAACCGGTTCATCCGGGGTTTATTTGCAATTCGGACGGCCACTGCATTTGTCACAGCGACGCGGCTTGCGGGCGCAACGAGTCTTGCAATTCGGCGGGGTTTTGCCAGACGAAAGTCGGTTGCGACTCCAACGCCGACTGCCCGGCCGGATTGATTTGCGACACCGATCACCACCTGTGTATCGACAGCGCGCACTGCACGAAAGATATTCAGTGTGCGCTCGGCCAGATCTGCTCGCCCGATAATTTTCAATGCGTAACCGGTTGCGCTGACAACAACGACTGCCAACTCGGTCAAGTCTGCCGTCCCTGCGAAGCGACCGACACCGATTGTCCCGCGCACAAAGTCTGCAAACTCGGTCCGTGTGACGATCAATCGATCTGTCCCTTCGCCTACGCGTGCGTTTCGAGCGATCCCAACGATCCAAAAGCGGAGAAGACTTGCCAGAAGGACACCCGCGGGCCGTTTTGCGATGTGTGCACCGAGCAGCCCGGATCGCAGCAGTGGTGCAAGGGCGCGGCGGCGAATTTTTGCTTGATCGATTCGACCAAACAGTTTGGATCGTTCTACTGCGGCGTTGATTGCGCGGCGGGACAGACCTGCCCGAACGGTTTTCGCTGCGACGACGTGGAAGTCCTCACGCAGAACCCGTGTACCACCAACGACGACTGCCGGCCCAACGCGGCGTCTCCGTGCAACACGGACGCCGATTGCGCGACCAATACGGTGCCGGGTCGCTGCAACACCGTGGCGCACCGTTGCGCGCCCTACTGCATCGGGGCTGGCGAAGGAACGGTGCAGGCCTACTGCAGCTGCGTCCAGGATTCGGATTGTCCGCACGAGACCTGCAACGCCGGCAACTGTTCGATCAGCGGCCGCGCCTGCGCCATCGACGCGCAAGGCAACGACCCATGCCAGACGCATCCTATTTTCTGCGTGAAGTACCCGACGCCGAAGGGGCCCATCGGGGCTTGCCGAATCGGTCGCAATTGCGCACCGGTCGAGGGCGTGACCTGCGACGACGTGCGCAATCAAAAGGTGCCGTGATCGTTCGAGCGGTTCTGGTCGCGGTACTTTTCGCGTGCGCCAAGCCCGCAAAGCTACGGGCCGGCTGTCTCACGGATGCCGACTGCACGGCCGGATTTTCTTGCGACGCCAAGAGCGGCCACTGTCATTGCAAGAGCGACGCGGCCTGCTTGAAAAGTGAATTCTGCAACCCGGTTGGGTTCTGCCAAAAAAGCGTCGGTTGCGATTCGACGGCGGATTGTCCCGCGGGATCGCTCTGCGACACCACCAGCCGCCGCTGCATCGATGACGTGCACTGCACGAAAGATATTCAGTGTCCACTGGCCCAGGTCTGCTCGGAGGATGGCTACGTTTGCGTCGACGGTTGCCGCGATCGCAACGATTGCTCGCTCGGCGATGTGTGCCGCGGTATCGACGCGGACGGCGGCGTCAACGTCGGCCACTGCACCGCCGGGCCGTGCGATGACAGCTCTATCTGCCGATTTGGTGATGTCTGCGCGCCGATCGATTCGAGCGATCCCACCTCTGAAAAAACCTGCCGCCACGATTCGCGCGGACCTTTTTGCGAAACCTGCACCGCCACGCCCGGCACCACCAGCCACTGCGGCGATGGCGCCAATTTTTGTTTGATCGACCGTACCGTTTCCTACTTTTCGCTCTACTGCGGTGTCGATTGTCTCGAAGGCCAGGCCTGCCCGAGCGGATTCCAGTGCCGGCCGATACTCATTCTCACGCACGGCCTTTGCGGGGCCGACAGCGACTGTCCGGCGCGCGGCGACGTTTGCAAGACAGACGCCGATTGCCCGCAAGCGCGCTGCGACACCACCGCCCACCGCTGCGCCGGCAAGTGCAGTTTCGCCGAAGACAGCAAACACGGGTTCTGCACCTGCGTCACCGACGCCGAGTGCCCGCAAGACGTTTGCGGTTCCACCGACGGACGCTGCGCGATTACGGGAAAGAAATGCACGGTCGACGGCCACGAATGCGACCGGCCGATTTTGTGCGTCCCCAAAGGCGACCGCCGCGCCTGCTTCGTCGGAAAGAACTGCGCGCCGGAAGAAGGCGTGACCTGCGCGGATGTACGGGACGCGCAAAGCACCCTTTCCCCTTCGCCTTGAGGAAGGGTCAGGGCAATTGTACGGGATGCGCAGTTCTATTTCCCCTGACTCTTGGCATCTACTTCCCCTGACTCGTGACATCTATTTCCCCTCCCCCTTGACGGGGGAGGGTCAGGGTGGGGGTGGAGCCGTTACTTCCCGAGCAGCGGATTCTTCGTCACCTGTGTCGACGGCTCCGCGTAGACCGCCTTCGCCGTCTCCGTTTTTTTCGCTATCGTCTCGGGTGTCGCCGGCTCAAAAAACGCTGGCGTCATCTCCGCATACCCAGCCAGCTGCAGCTGTTGCAAAAACGTGGGTGCAACACCGGACGGCACGTGCGCACCATGAATATGGCCATCGTCGTCGCGGCTCGACGGCACGAACGAGAAGAGATTCTGTATTCGGTATTCGCCGTGCGCGTCCAGTGGCAGCACTTCCGCGATGTGCGTGAGCTTGCGCGTGCCGTCGCGAAACCGCTCGCAGCAGACCACCGCCTGAATCGCGCTGGCCACCGAGGCGCGCACGGCCACCAGCGGCAGGCCCACGTCACTCATGAGGCAGAGCGCTTCCAGCTTGCGCAACGTATCGATCGGCGTGTTGGCGTGCACGGTGGTGAGCGATCCGGCGTGGCCGGTGTTCATCGCCTGCAAGAGGTGAAACGCTTCGCCGCCGCGCACTTCGCCCACCACGATGCGGTCGGGCCGCAGACGAAGCGACGAGTGAAGCAGCTCGCCGATGTCGATGGCGCCCTTGCCATTCTTGTCCGGCGGTCGCGCCTCCAACGAAACGATGTGCGGCTGTTGAAGTTGCAGCTCGGCGGCATCCTCGAGCGTGACGATGCGCTCTTCGTCGGGGATAAATCGGCTAACGATATTGAGTAGCGTGGTCTTGCCCGATCCGGTGCCGCCCGAGACGACGATGTTCAGCCGCGCCCCGACCATGGCGTCGAGCAGCCGGGCCATGCGAGGCGAGAGAGCGCCCGCGGTGAGCAGCGAATCGATCGACAGCTTGTCCCGCGCGAATTTGCGAATGGCCACCGTCGTGCCTTTGCGCGCCAAGGGCGCGAGCACGACATGAACGCGGCTTCCGTCCGGTAGGCGCGCATCCAAGCGGGGGCGCTCCTCGGAGAGCGGTCGCCCCACGAACTGCGACAGGTTGCGCGCCGCGGCGAGCAACCCCTCTTCAGTGAAGACGGCCGCGGTTTTGGAAAGCTTGCCGGCTTTCTCGATCCAGACATCGGCGGGGCCGTTGATCATGATTTCGGTGACGGCGGGATCATCGAGATAGGCGGCGACAGGTTTTAAGAAGGCCCGCAGCGATTCGCTGAACATCGACATGGTGGGATTCTACACCCGCGAAGACCGTGCACCGAGGGACGCCGTACCCGTCACCGGTGGTACACTTTTCTTCCAATGACGCTTCTCTCGTTGCTCGTAATCGCCGGCGGCCTCGCCGTCTCGCCGGTCGATTTAGCCCGCCAATTCGCGGAACGGTCCGGTGCCGAATTTGGCCCCGCGCGCGTCGACGGACTTTCGCAAGGCGCCCACGTGGTGCGGCTGGCGCAGCAGGCGCGCGGACTTCCCGTGATCGGGGGAGAGGTCGTCACGCGCGTCGAGGCGGACGGCCGCATCACTTATTCGGCGAGCGCGTTGAAGACGGTCGGCGAATTCGACCCCAATCCTAAGTTGACATTATTTCAAGCCGCGCAGTCCGCCGATTCGCAGGCGCCACGGCCGGTTCGCGACGGCGCCGCGGAACAAGCGGTGGGCCGATTGGCGCTGCTCGTGGAGGGCGGTGCAACCCGGCTCGTTTACGAATTGGCGCTGCCACCGCTCTTGCCGATCGATCTGACGACGTTTCTCGTCGATGCACATTCGGGCGCGGTGCTGCGAACAATGTTGCAAGCGCGCAACGTCACGGACGCCCGCACTGCACGCGTCTTCGCCAGCGGCACCGCCGCGCAGCAGTCGCGTTTACCGAGCGGCGCCTTCGGTGTCGACGGCACCAGCAAGGTTCTCCTCGATGTCGACGCGCCCGGGCCGCTCGCCGCGCGGAGCACTCCCGTGGAGGGATGGAACTGCTGCGCGTGGGGCAACTGCGACGAAACCGGGAAGACGCCGCTGGCGAGCTACTCCGGGCACGTGGGATCCATCAGCATTTCCGAAGCGCTCTGCGAGCCGAAGCAGATCGCCAACAACACGGTCAACCCGGGTGGAGATTTTGAATATACGCCGCCCGCCGAGCCCGCCGCCGACACGCCGGTGCCCACGCCGGGAATCGATTCGCAGCCGTTTGCCGAGGTGAACGTCTTCCACCACGCGCGCCAAATGGTGGCCTGGTTCTCCGCGCTCGACCCGTCGTTTCACCTCTCGTCGAAGGCCAATCCGCTTCGGACCATGGCCAACTACCTGCTGCCCGACGACGCGCACGGGACGTTCGACAAAGTCTCCTCGACCTACAAAGTCACGACGCTGATGCGCGCGGACAACTCGTCGTTCGTTCCCGCGCTCGATTTCGGAACGATCGACGCCAACGCGCTACCGGCCTGGTTGGCCTACGATTCGCTCTGGCTATTCGAGGGCGCCACCGCCAATTTTGGTTACGATGCATCCGTCATCGACCATGAGTTCACGCACGCCGTGGTGCACGCCTATCCCGACCTTGGCCAGGATGTCCTTTTCGATACTTACGGCACGCTGGACGCGCCCGGCGCCATGAACGAGGCCTTCGCCGACTACTTCTCCGGCGCCGCGCGCAATGATCCGCACATCGGCGACTACGTCAGCCACCACATGGCCGAGCTTGGCGCCAATGAGGGTGCGCTGCGCGATCTGACCGGCACGCTGAAGTGTCCAAACGACCTCGACGGTGAGGTGCACGATGACTCGCGCTTTTTTAGCGAAGCTTTGTGGGAGGGCCGCACGCAGCTCGGCACCGACGAGGCCGCGCGAAAGCGTTACGACACAGCGATCTTCGATGCCCTCAAACTACTTACGTCCGAGCCAACGTTCGAGGATGGCGGCAAGGCGGTGCTGGCGTCCATCGCGTCCGCGTTCGGAGCCGCGGGAAAGACCACGCTCGCCGGAATTTTCGCTGCGCGCGGCGTAACCGGATGTCTACGGGTAGTGACGCCGCCCGTGAAACAGCTCTACCTTCCGGCGTTGGGCAGCTCGGACGCGCTCGCTTCCTATGCGCCGGGCGCGGTCCAGCTGGCCATCACGCTGCCGCCCGCAACCGCCACCACCACGCTCAGCGCGACCCTCTCGGACGGCGGCGGCCCTGGGACCTCGCCGGCGCTGAAAATCCTGGTGCACGCGGGAGGCCCGGTGGCTTTCGAGCAGGCCAGCAATGGTTTCGCGCCAATCAGCGCGACCGAATTTGCGGCAACCGGGAGCGCGGTAACGGTGGTTTTGAACACGCCCACGTTATGCGAGGCGCAGACCTACTACGTGGTCATCTCCAACGCGACGACGGGCGGGCACGGCGGCGGCGGATTGCCGGTTATGCTCACCGACGTCGCCACGGCGTTTACCACTGATTCGGCGCAGTTAACAAAATGTCAACCACCATCACCACCGCCGCCTAACAGCGGAAGCGGCGGCGACGCGCCAAGGCCGCATGGCTGTGGCTGTGCTGGCAGCGGGCTAGACGCCGGTTTGGCGGCACTCCTGGCGGCTGTTTTTATTCGTTTCGGCGCGTGCCAGCGACGTTCGCGCCCGCTATAGTCCCCGCTTCTTTTTAGAGGGGATGACTCCATGTCTGCGATGCTTGGTGCGCTCGCTTTGGCGCTGCCTGTTTTTCTTTCGCCCGAACAGATCGCTCGAAGCTTCGCCGCGCAGCTCGGCACCGAGTTGGGGAGCGCTCGCGTGGATGCGCTTTCGGGCGGGGCACACGCGGTTCGGCTGACCCAGATGGCGCAAGGGTTGCCCGTGGTGGGCGGCGAAATGGTCATTCGTGTCGAGGCGGACGGTCGTGTGAGTTACCGCGCCAGCAGCCTACGCACCGTCGGCGCGTTCGATCCCCATCCCACGCTCTCGATGAACGAGGCCGCGAAGTTGGCGGTGAAGCACGCGCCCTTTCCCGTCGTGGTTGGGGCTGCCGACGCGGGGCGCGGGCGGCTAGCGGTGCTCGTCGAAGGCGGCGTGACGCGGCTGGTGTACGAGCTCGATCTCCCGCCGCTCTTTCCCACCGATTTGTCGCGGCTCACCGTCGACGCCAACACAGGCGCGATTTTGGCGGCCACTCCACTCTGGCGCGCGGGCGGTAGCGGGACCAGCGGGGGAAATTTCAAAGCGGCGCGCGTTTTTGCTACGGGCACGGACGCCCAAATGGCACGCGATGTAAGCAGCGACGCGATGTCGGTGAGCTTCACCACGCTGGTGTCGCTCAACGTCGATGCGACCGGCCCACTGGCCAGCGCGAGCCCCGCGGTCCTCGGCGTTAACTGTTGCGCGTACGGCAAGTGCGACACTAGCGGTGCCACGCCGCTGCCGCGCATGAAGGGCACCTTCGGTCCCGCGAATGTGAGCACGGTGATTTGCGACGAACAGCAGGTGGCGAACAGCACCAACAACGCCACCGCCGATTTCGTTTACGCGCCGCCCAGCGAGCCGAAAGCGTCGACGCCGGTCCCGGACAAGGACATCGATCAGCAGCCGTTTGCCGAGGTGAACGTCTATCATCACGTCCAGCAGATGATTGCCTGGTACCAGGGGCTTGATCCGAATTTCCACCTTTCGAAGGCGGCCAATCCGCTGCGCGCCACAGCTAATTTTCTCTTCCCCGACATCACAAAGTACCACCTCGACAACCGGACCTTCGAGGTCACCGTCGACGCGCTCGGACGGCTCGACAACTCCTTCTTTTTGGCGGCGTCGACCTTCGAGAAAATCGTGCCGGGGCTGACGGTCGATCCGTCAACGGTGCCGAGTTGGACGCAGTTCGATTCGGTGATTTTGCTCGAGGGAACGACGGTTAACTTCGGCTACGACGCGTCGCTCATCGATCACGAGTTCACGCACGCCGTGGTGCACGCCTACCCCGATCTGATGGGACAGGTGCTCGACTCGCAAGGCGCGATCGATTCGCCCGGTGCGATGAACGAGGCCTTCGCGGACTATTTTTCTGCAGCAAAACGGAACAATTCTCAAATCGGCGACTACGTCGGGCACCACCTCCAAGCGGACGGAATTAACGAGGGCGCGCTGCGCGATGTGGCCGGCGCGCAGAAGTGCCCGAACGACGTCGATGGCGAAGTGCACGACGATTCGCAATTTTTCAGCGGCGCGCTGTGGGCTGGGCGAACGCACATTCCGGCCGACGACGCTGCGCGCGCCAAATTTGACGCCGACGTTTTCGACGGGTTGAAGCTGTTGACGCAGACTGCGTCATTCGAAGAAGCGGCTGCTGCGATCGAGACTTCGGTGGCGGCGGATTTCGGTGCCAATGGCCGGTACAATATGCACGGCATTTTCGCGGATCGCGGTGTCGTCGGTTGCACGCGTGTGACCACGCTGCCGATGAAGCGGCTTTTCCTGGCAGGGATGCTGGAGACGCCGGCGCTGACGCCCTATGCGCCGGGGCCGGTGCAGTTCAAGGTGACCGTGCCGGCGGCGACGGCGACCACCACATTCTCGGCGACGGTGTCGGGGCAACTGCCGTCGAGTCCGCTGTCGCCGCTCTCTCCGAAGCTGAAAATCCTTTTCAAGGTGGGGCAGCCGATCGTTTTTTCGCAGAGTGGCGGAAGCGTTTCCGCGGGCGACGCGACCGAGGTGAATTCGACAGGACGTGCCACGCTCACCACCGCGACGGCGTGCAGCGAGGCGACCTATTACGTCGCCATCGCCAACGCGACGCCGGGATCGGATCCCACGGGACCGGGGCCGGCGCTGGTTCTGCAAAACGTGGCGGCGACATTTACGCCCGACGCCGCGCAGGTAGCAAAATGCAACCCGACGCCCGACGGTGGGACGGCGGATGGCGGGAGCGAGACGGACGGTGGCAGCGGCGGGGATGCACCAAAGCCGGGCAGCAAGAAGTCGTGCGGTTGCTCGGGTGGTGCGGATCCGTCACTTCTCGCGCTTGGTGTCCTCCTCTTTTTCCGTCGCCGTAGCCGGTGACGTCGCCGGCTTTTAGAATGGACAACTAATATGGAAACCAACGACACCCGCCTTACCCCGGTCGCCATCGAAGACGAGATGCGCAAGTCGTATCTCGACTACTCGATGTCGGTCATCGTCGGCCGCGCATTGCCCGACGTGCGCGACGGCTTGAAGCCCGTGCACCGCCGCGTTTTGTACGCCATGAGCGAGCTGGGCATGGCGCACAACAAGCCCTTCAAGAAATCCGCGCGCGTGGTCGGCGACGTCATCGGTAAGTACCACCCGCACGGCGACGTCGCGGTCTACGACACGCTGGTGCGCATGGCGCAGGACTTCTCGCTGCGCTACCCGCTGGTCGACGGGCAGGGAAACTTCGGATCGATCGACGGCGATCCTGCCGCCGCCATGCGATACACTGAGTGTCGCATGACGGCGCTCGGCGAGGCGCTGCTGGCGGATCTCGAAAAGGACACCGTCGACTTCGGGCCCAACTACGACGACTCCACCACGGAGCCGCTCGTCTTGCCGGCGGCCTTTCCGAACCTGCTCGTCAACGGCACGTCGGGAATCGCGGTGGGCATGGCCACCAGCATGCCGCCGCACAATTTGACCGAGGCCATCGTTTCCATTTTGCACCTCATCGACAACCCCACCGCGACGCTGCGCGATCTGCTCGATCCCAAGGCGGGCGGCACGCTGGCCGGCGGCATTCAGGGTCCGGATTTTCCGACGGCCGGTTTCATCTCTGGGCGCGAGGGCATTCGCGCGGCGTACGAAACGGGTCGCGGCATCATCCACATGCGCGCGCGGCACGAAATCGAAGTTGACAAAAAGACAGGTCGGGAAACCATCGCCGTCAGCGAAATTCCCTACATGATCAACAAGGCCAAGCTGATCGTGCAGATCGCCGAGTTGGTGAAGGACAAGCGAATCGAGGGCATTTCCGACATTCGCGACGAGAGCGATCGGCGCGGCATGCGCATCGTCATCGAGCTCAAACGCGACGCCATTGGCGCCATCGTGGTGAACAACCTCTTCGCGCACTCGCAGCTCGAGGCGAGCTTCGCGGTGACGAATCTCTCCATCGACGCGGGCCAGCCGATCATCATGACGCTCAAGCAGATGCTGGAGCGTTTCGTCGCGCACCGCGTGGACGTGGTGGAGCGGCGCACGCGCTTCGAATTGCGCCAGGCTAAAGCGCGCGAGCACATTTTGATCGGTTACGAAATCGCGCTCGATCACTTGGACGAAATCATCGCGCTGATCCGCGCCGCCAAGAGCCGCGACGAGGCCAAGGCTGACCTGATGCGGCTTTACGCGATGAGCGAAATCCAGTCCAAAGCCGTTTTGGAAATGCAGCTGCAGCGGCTGACTGGACTCGAGCGCGACAAGATTCGGCAGGAGCTCGCGGAAGTGCAGGCGCTGGTGGCGCGGCTCTCGGCCATCCTCGCTTCCGACGCGCTCTTGCGCGGCGTGATCAAGGACGAGCTCACGCAAATCAAGACCAAGTTCGGCGACGCGCGGCGCACCGAAATCGTCGGTGACGTTGCGGATCTCTCCGACGAAGATCTGATCGCCGAAGAGGACATGGTGGTCACCGTCAGCCACCTCGGTTACGTCAAACGCAATCCCACTTCGCTCTACCGGGCGCAGCGGCGCGGCGGCAAAGGCAAGACCGGCGCGGGTTCGGCGGACGACGATTTCATCGAGCAGCTCTTCGTCGCCTCGACGCATGCGTACCTACTCGTCTTCACCAACATGGGTCGCGTCTATTGGGTGAAGGTGCACGCCCTCCCGCAGGCGGGTCGCGCCGCGCGTGGCAAAGCGATCGTGAACCTGATCGCGTTCCAGCCCGGCGAAAAGATGGCGGCGATTTTGCCGGTGAAAGACCTCGTACCGAGCGCCATCGCCGACGAATTGGAATCGAAGGAAGAGGAAGTCACCGACGAAGTGGAAGCGAGTGGCGAAACCATGCCGGTCGACGAAGTCGCGCTCGGCACTACGCTCGAAAACGAAGCGATCCGCAGCGGCGAAAAGATGCTCGTTTTTGTGACGAAGAAGGGCATCATCAAGCGAACGCTGCTCTCGGCGTTTGCCAACCCGCGCAACGCCGGCCTCAAAGCGCTGGCCATCGACGAGAGTGACGAGCTGGTCAGCGTGCGACTCGCCGAAGGCGGCGAGGACGTGCTCATCGGCACGGCTGAAGGCATGTCGATTCGCTTCGCGCAAAACCGCGTCCGCGCCATGGGCCGCACCGCGCGCGGCGTGAAGGGAATCACGCTCTCCTCGGGCGACTGCGTGGTCGGCGCGGAGCTCGCGCACGTCGGCAGCACGATTCTGACCGTGACCGAAAACGGCTACGGCAAGCGCACCACCCTCGACGAGTACCGGCTCACCGGCCGCGGCGGCAAAGGCGTCATCGACATCAAGACGGAAGGCCGCAACGGCAAAGTCGTGGCCACGGTGCAGGTGGCCGACAACGACGAGGTGATGCTGATTACGAACCTCGGCATGCTTATTCGCACCAAAGCCTCGGCCATCAATGTAATCGGTCGTAATACACAGGGCGTGCGGCTGATGGACGTGCGCGGCGCCGGCGAAAAAGTGGTGGGCCTGGCCAAGTTGCCCGAGAGCGACGACGACGGCACGGCAGGGCCGCTGGATGACGAAGATGAGGGTGGCGAGCAGGTCTAGCGCTTCCTTAACGTCGACCTGAACGTGTCAGCGTCCACGCTAGAGCGGTTTTCACTTGCGTCGATCTCGCTCCCGTCATGGCCGGGCCCCGACCCGGCCATCCACGCGGTGGATGCCAGCACGATGCACGTGGATGGCCGGGTCAAGCCCGGCCATGACGGCTGAAGAGAGTCGGCTCAACGCAAATGAAAACCGCTCTGACGCGATCGGCCTTGCCGCCACCTGTCCGATTGCGTTATTGCGAGTCGTGCTTAGCCGGAAAACCACAATTGCCGTTACCTGCGACGGCCGATCGCGGGCCGTCTACTTCGGTGCTCCTCCGGTGCCTCCTCAGCGCACCGAAAAGTGCGCTTCCGGGGGCTCCTCGTGCGCGCCTCGTAGCCGACCCATGCTCGACCGTCTCGGTTCCACGGCAACTGTGGCTTTCCGGCTTATTCGCCTCCGAGCGCTCGCCGTGGCCGCCTCCATCGCGGTCTTCGCTTCCGCGTGCGGCGCGCATCGTCAGCTCGACGGCGCGCGCGATCTAGCGCTTTCGGGTCATGCCCAAGCGGCTTATCTCTCGGTCAAGGCCGCGCTGATCACGCTCGGCGAAGGCGTGTCCGGCGACGCGCGTTTCGAGCGCCTGCGTGCGTTGCAGATGGCGGCCGACCTCCTCGAGCTGGATCTCGCCCGCCCAGGCGACGCCGCCGCCTATTTTCGGCGCATAGCCATGGAGTACGGCGGAACGGAGGCGGCCTTTTCCGCGCGAATGCGTCTCGGCGATCTGCTGCACGACAAGTTGAAGGATTTTCCCGCCGCTGCGGGTGCGTACTTGGGCGTCGTCGAGGCATTCCCGAACCACGCCGGCGCCGACGAGGTACAGCTCAAAGCCGCGCGCACGTTCCTGGACGCGGGCAATCACGATCAGGCCATCTGCGAGGCAGAGGCTCTCCTGTTGCACTATCCGCAATCGTCGCTTGGCCCAGCGGCGCAGATGGTTGCTGGACATGCGCTGCACTTGGCCGGGAAAGCGATCCTAGCGGCCGAGGCCCTGCACGACGTAGCGGCGCGTTGGCCGAGTTCACCGGAAGCGCCAATCGCGTTGGTGGAGGCGGGCGACTGCGCAGCGGAAGCGGGCGAGGAGATGCTGGCTGAGCGCAGCTACATCGAGGCGTTGGCCAACCACCCCGCGCCGCGCACGGTGCAGGAATCGCTGGCGCGGCTGCGGCGTCGCGTGGCGCAGACCACGCCGCAAGGTTTCGCGCGCGCGGATGCGTTTGATTATCGCGGAGCGCGGCGGAGCGCGAACTGATCTCAGAGGTCGGTCCCAGCACGATCGTCGTGGAACGGGATTTTCCGCAGGCTCCGCGTTCCCCTTAACGGCGAATGGATGCTATTGCGGGCGCATGAACCACGAAAAATCCCGCGCATTCTTTGCCCGCGCGCAGCGCATTCTTCCCGGCGGCGTGAATTCTCCCGTTCGCGCGTTTCGCTCTGTCGGCGGTGAGCCGCCGTTCATCGCGCGCGGCGAGGGTGCTTGGCTCGTCGATGCCGATGGCAACCGCTCCATCGATTACGTGATGAGCTGGGGTCCGTTGCTCTTTGGGCACGCGCCGCCGGCGATCGTCCGCGCCATCACCGAGGCCGCCGCGAACGGAACGAGTTTTGGCGCACCGACCGAACGCGAAGTGTTGCTCGCCGAAGCGGTGGCCGCGCGCGTCCCATCCATTGAAAAGATTCGCTTTACTTCCTCGGGCACGGAAGCCTGCATGGCCGCTATCCGCTTAGCCCGCGGCGCGACGGGCCGCGATGACATCGTCAAGTTCGACGGCTGCTACCACGGGCACGCGGACAGCTTGCTGGTCAAGGCCGGCAGCGGTGTGGCCACGTTGGGGTTGCCCGATTCGCCGGGCGTGCCGTCCGATCTCGCTTGTCATACTTTTACTTTGCCGTTCAATGATGAGTTCGCTGTACGGAAATTCTTTACAGAGCGTGGCGGCACCATTGCCTGCGCCATCGTTGAACCGGTGGTCGGCAACATGGGCGTGATCTTGCCGCGCTCGGGATTCTTGCAAGCACTGCTCGACGCCGCACATGCCGCTGGCGCGATCGTCATTCTCGACGAAGTAATGACCGGATTCCGCTTGGCGCCAGGTGGAGCGCAGGAAATCTTCGGCCTGCGCGCCGATCTCACCACGTTCGGAAAAGTGATCGGCGGTGGCTTGCCGGTCGGTGCCTACGGTGGCCGCGCGGATCTCATGAAGCGCATCGCGCCCGAAGGCCCGGTCTATCAAGCGGGCACACTCTCCGGAAATCCGCTGGCTATGGCCGCTGGGCTCGCTTCGCTGGAGCTCGCCACGCCGGACGCCCACGCACAGCTCGAGCGTACGACGTCGAATCTCTGCGACGGAATTTTGGAAGCCGCGCGCGCCGCCGAGATTCCAGTGCGTCTGAATCGCGCCGGTTCGATGTGGACGCTTTTCTTCACCACGGACGATGTGGTCGATGCGGAAACGGCGCGGAAGGCCGACACCAGACGCTTTGCGCGGTTCCATGCCGCGATGTTGGCGCGTGGCGTCTACCTGCCGCCGAGTCAGTTTGAGGCGGCGTTCGTGTCGACGGCGCACGGCGATCGCGAAGTCGAGTTGACCATTGCCGCCGCGCGCGAAGCGCTGCGCGATATTCGCTAGGAACGTGGCGGGCGAATCCTCACCGCGTGAACGGACGCGCGCTCGGGACGTCCGGAAGTGTACGTCGCGGGGGCGCGAATCCATTCCAGTAAACGGAACGCACAGCCGCGCAATTGATCGCTGCTCGGCCCCGTGGTAGTTGCGCCCCGAATGCCGGAGCGCCGCGACGAGGACGAAAGCGGCCTTTCCGGAGCGGCGGCGAGCTACCGCAAGGCTGGTCCCTGGATCGATGCCTCGTGGCAACTCATGGGTGCGGTGCTCGGGCTGACGGCGGCGGGATGGGCGGCGGACAGGCATTTCGCGACGGCGCCATGGTTGCTCGTCGCGGGTGCGTGTCTCGGAATCGTGGTCGGGTTTTATTCGTTTTTTCGCGCGGTGATCGCGCTTAGCAAGAAGGACGCGAAGCGGTGACGGCAATGACGATGGGCCTGATGATTGGTGGCGCGGCCTCCGCTGTGGGCGGCGCCTGGGCGCTCGTCGCCATTCGTTGGGCCGCGCGTCGCGCCAACACGCAAGCTCTGCTCGGTGCCTTCGTCAGCGCGTTTTTGCTTCGCATCGCGTTGGTGGCCGGCGCGATCGTCGCTGGGCGCGCGGTCGGCGCGAATCTCCTCACCACCGCGGGCGGCTTTTTCGCGATCTACGCACTCGCCCAAATTTTCGAAGTTCTCTTCGTCGTCACGCAGTCGCGTGGCGCTCGCCGGAGCGAAGCATGATTTTCGCAGCAGCAGAAGAAACCGCAGCGCACACCGCCGAAGGCGGCGCCAGCGTTTCCGACGTGATTTTCGAGCACGTCTCCAATGCGCGCGAACTGGACTTGCCGTTCATCGGCAAAGTCGAGCTGCCCGAGTGGTACCTGTTCGGCGTCGACGTTTCGCTGACCAAGCACGCCGTCTTCATGTTCGTCTCGGCCGCGCTGCTGCTGGTCGTTTTCAGCATCTGGGGCCGCAAGCGGTCGCTCGTTCCCAAGGGTTTTTACAACCTGCTTGAGATGATCGTGCTCTTCATCCGCGACGAAATCGCCGACAAAAACATCGGCCACGACGGTGCGCTCTACACGCCGTATCTCTGCACGATCTTCTTTTTCATTCTCTTCATGAACCTGGTTGGGCTCGTTCCGTTCACCGCGACCGCCACCGCGAACCTCAACGTCACCGTCGTGCTGGCCGCGATGACCTTTTTCGTGACGCAATATGCCGCGATTCGCTCGAATGGGATCGGCGGCTGGCTGAAGGCGCTCACGGGTGGCGTTCACTGGTTGCTCTGGCCGATCATGGTGCCTGTCGAAATTCTCGGCCTCTTCACCAAGCCCTTCGCGCTCACGGTTCGTCTCTTCGCCAACATGATCGCGGGTCACATCGTGATCTTCTTTTTGCTTGGCCTGATCTTTTTGATTCACGCTGCGGTGGCGCCGGTCTCGATCGCCTTCGCACTTGGCATCTTCATGCTGGAGCTCTTCGTGGCGTTGGTTCAGGCCTACGTCTTCACGATGCTCTCCTCACTCTTCATTGGAATGGCAGCAAGCCACTCGCACTAAAAAATTTCGCCGGAGCCGACGAAGCGGCAGGAAAGCGGCCGGCCTCAACAACGCGAATCGGTGGCCGCTGGCCGAGACGCAAAAAGGGAGAAGCAATGGACCACTTGGGAATGGGATATTTCGCAGCAGGCATCGGCGCGGGCTTGGCAGTTCTCGGCGCCGGTTGGGGCATCGGCCGGTTGGGCGCGGCCGCGATGGAAGGCAGCGCGCGGCAGCCGTCGGCCGCTGGTGACATCCGCACCTCGATGATCATCGCCGCCGCTCTAATCGAAGGCGTCACGCTCTTCGCCGAAGTCGTTTGCATCATCTTGGCCACCAAGGCCGCGTAATTCGTCACCGAGCGGGGCCGTTCGCGGTCCCGCTCATTTTCACGGAGTCGTCATGCTGCTCGCCGCCCTTGAAATCTTGAAGCCAGAACCAGGCCTCGCTTTCTGGACCGTGGTCACTTTCTTCGTCCTCCTGATCGTGCTCTCACGCACCGCATGGAAGCCGATTCTCAAGATGATCGCCGAGCGCGAGAAGACGATCGCCGACGCGCTGGCGCAGGCCAAGCATGAGCGGGAAGCGGCTGAGCGGCTGGCCACCGAGCAGCGGGCCGCGATGGAAGCCGCACGCAAAGAGACCGCGGAGCTGGTGCGGAAGAATCAGGCCGAAGTCGAGAAGGCCAAGATCGAACTGATGGCCGCCGCGCGCAAAGAGGCGGATGCGCTACTCGTCTCCGCGCGAAAGATGATCGAAGAAGAAAAAGTGAAGGCCTTTTCCGAGCTGCGCACGATGGCGGTGGATCTCGCCATGGACGCGGCTTCGCGGCTGGTGACAGCGTCGATGGATCCGCAGAAGCAGCGGGCGTTGGTCGAAGAATACATTCAGAAGCTTCCGGCCGCGGCGGGTCCGCACGCATAGCGCGCAGGAAGTAACGATGCTATACTTGTATAGCAATGCTAGCCATCCGCCTCCCGCCCAAGATTGAGAAACGCCTCGAGGCGCTGGCAAAGGCCACGGGCCGTACGAAGAGTTTCTACGCCCGAGAAGCGATCCTCGAACATCTTGCCGATTTAGAGGACTACTACATCGCTGAAAAGCGAATGCAGGAACTCCGCACTGGCAAAAGTAAGGCGATTCCTCTCGAGGAGGTCATGAAACGGTATGGCTTGGCGCGTTGACTTCGAGCGCGCCGCTTCCAGAGACCTCGACGATCTTGAACGGCAGGATTCCAAGCGGATCTTGCGATTCCTTTTCGACCGCTAAGCGCCGCTTAAAAACCCGCGAATTCTTGGAGAAGCGCTTCGGGGCGCGGAGCTCGGCCGCTATTGGAAGTACCGCGTGGGCGATTTCCGTATCATCGCTTCAATTGAGGATGCCGCTTTGCGCATCGTTGTCGTTCGTATCGGCAACCGCCGCGACGTTTACAAGCATTAGTCGTTTCCTGTATCCCACGCGGCATGTCTCTCGGCATCGGCATCGTCGGCCTTCCCAACGTTGGTAAGAGCACGCTCTTCAACGCGCTCTCAGGCGCGAGCGTCCTGGCGGCGAACTATCCCTTCGCGACGAAGGATCCCAACGTCGGCATCGTTCCGGTGCCCGACGAGCGGCTGGCCAAGCTCTCCGCGATGTTCAAGCCGAAGAAGACCACGCCGGCTGCGCTGGAGTTCGTCGACATCGCGGGGCTCGTGCGCGGCGCGTCGAAGGGCGAAGGACTCGGCAATCAGTTCCTCGCCAACATCCGTGAAGTCTCCGCGATCGCGCACGTGCTGCGCTGCTTTCACGATCCCGATGTGGTTCACGTCGACGGTGACGTCGATCCGGCGCGTGACGCGACGGTCATCGACACCGAGCTGGGCTTGAAAGATCTCGAGACGGTCGAAAAGCGGCGCGACCGCACCATCAAAATGACGAAGGCCGCGGGCAAGCCCGGTGAAGCGGCGCGCGCGGAAGTGGTGGTGCTCGACAAGCTGAAGGCCGCGCTGAACGCGGGAATGCCGGCGCGCAAAGTGGGGCTCAGCGACGATGAACGTGCGCTCGTGCACGATCTTTTTCTCCTCACCGACAAGCCAGTGCTGTTCGTGGCCAACGTGTCGGAAGCGCAACTAGCCTCGGCGGACCGCGATCCGGAAGTCGCCAAGGCGCGAGCGGTTGCCGACGCCCACAACGCGCCGCTGATCGCGATTTGCGCGCAAATCGAAGCCGAGATTCAGCAGCTCCCGATCGAAGAGCGCGCCGGATTTCTCGACAGCGCGGGGCTCGCTGAACCGGGGCTCAATCGTCTGGTGCGAGCGGCGTATCAGCTGCTCAAGCTGCAGAGCTATTTCACGGCCGGTGAAGACGAATGCCGTGCCTGGACGATTCCGGTCGGTGCGCGTGCGCCGCAAGCGGCCGGCGTGATTCACAGCGATTTCGAGCGTGGCTTCATCAAAGCGGAAGTCATGGCGCTGGCGGATCTGCTGCGGCTCGGAAGTGAGACGGCCGTGAAGGAAAAAGGTCTGATGCGAATGGAAGGCAAAGAGTACGTCGTGCAGAATGGCGACGTCGTGAACTTCCGGTTTAACGTCTAAGAGCGGTTCGCCGCGTTATTCTCGCGCGATGATCGTCTCCCTCGCGCTCCTCTTCGCCTTCCAGGTCAAAGATCCGATCCACGACGCTTGCCACGAGCGCATCGCGCTTGCTTCCATGCAAAGTGCGCAGGGTGGCGGTTACGTTCGCGCGTCCGATCGCGCCGCGCCGCTTTCCGACGCCGATCGCCGGTACATCACGCACGCGGAGGGTGCGCTAACGCAGTATCCGCAAGACATCGCCACCGCCGCGCTGATCACCGGCGTTCGCTACAACGACTCGCTGGGCAACGGCGATTTTCAGATGAACCATCTCGCCACGGTGCACAACAAGGATGCCGATCAGCGTAATCACTGTCTGCGCCGACGAGCGCAAGATTTCGAAGCGGGCGACGTCGCCGCGCTGGAGGATTGCAAAAGCTACATTCGCGAAGAATTTGAAAATGCGCTCGGTACACTCGGCGCAGACGGATTTCCGAATGCAGCGCGCGAAGACGTGAGCATTTACGATCCC